>CALWTV010000165.1 GCA_944384555.1 uncultured Clostridia bacterium
GAATAGCCGCTGAAATAGGGAGAAGACTGGGACGTTGGATTTATGTAATTGACGCGGCAGATGATATCGCTGCTGATTCCATATCGGGAAATTATAACCCAATAATAGCAGTGTACGGTAAAAATCCTACTCCCGATGAACTTGATGGAATAAATACTACTTCGGTTCTTGAACTTTCAGGACTTAAAGCCGCAATTAATCTGATTGATTTCAGCGAGAACGAAATGCTCGGAAATATTGTTAAAAATATTATCTATCTCGGAATGCCTGAAATTTCAGAGAAAGTTATAAAATCCGCATATAAAAGCGGGCAAACATAAAGAAAGGCGTACCTTGAAATTTTAATAGGTGCGGATAAGATTATGAACGACCCATATAAAGTGCTTGGAGTAAACCGCGATGCTACTGATGATGAAATAAAAAAAGCGTATCGCGAACTGGCAAAAAAATATCACCCGGATAATTATGCCGGAAATCCTCTCTCCGACCTCGTTGAAGAAAAAATGAAGGAGATAAATGAGGCATACGAACAAATTCAAAAGGAACGCTCCGGAACTGGTTCGTCATCTTCGTCCTCCGGCGGTCAGCGCTATACTTATACACGTACCGGAGGTTCAAGCTCCGATAATGATTTCAATATTATAAGAATAAAAATAAACGAAGGCAGATATTCTGAGGCGGATATGATTTTGGAAGCAATACCGCAGGCATCACGCGATGCAGAATGGCATTTTTTAAAAGGCTGCGTATTGCTTCAAAAAGGAATGGTTTTTGATGCGCAGAAGTATTTTGACCGCGCCTGCTATATGGACCCATCAAACGCTGAATACAGAAATATGCGCGATAATCTTAAAGCTAATTCCGCAAATTACGGCGGAGGATACCGTACAAATCAAAGCGTGGGAGCATGTGGTCCGTGTGATATTTGTTCGTCGCTTATATGTGCCGATTGTTGCTGCGAATGCTGTGGAGGAGATTTGATAAGCTGCTGCTGATTTATTCTTTTAATAAATAAATTATAAAAGCAGAACGCTTATTTTGGATTAAGAAATTTTCTTGAAAAATATTTGTTGAAGTCAGGGTATTTAATAATTATGAAACAGTCAAAAAAAATCGCACTTGGCTCTATGCTGAGCGCCCTTGGAGTTATTACCCTTCTTGCCGGTTCTTTTATTGAAGTGCTTGACCTTACCGCTATAGTTTTTTCTATGATTTTTATAATTATAGCAGTAATTGAGTTGGGAGGCGCTTTCCCGTGGGTTATTTATGCCGTTACAGGTACGCTCGCACTTCTTTTGTGCCCGCTTAAAATTGTGGCGCTCGAATATATTCTGTTTGGCGGAATATATCCTATATTTAAGGAAATATTTGAACGTAAACATTATATTATCGCATGGACGTTGAAACTGTCGCTTTTCAATACGGGGCTTTTACTTATAATATTGTTAAGTGAATATATTCTTCATTTGCCTGATACCGGTTTTGCGTTCAGAGTTCCTATAATTCTTTTTGGAAACTTATTTTTTATAATTGTAGACCTTGCCCTTACCCGTATTATCACTTTTTATATAATGGTAATCCGTAAAAAGCTTAAACTTAAAAATCTATTTTAATGTTTTGTAAAACCTTAGTGCCGTAAACATAAAATCATTCTGTTGTAAAATTTAAATAAAGAAATGTAAATGAAAATGTAATAAAAAGTTGACATTATGACAATTTTGAAGTAAAATTATTTTGTTATGATATACATCAGAATTTGATAGATAAATAATTTAATTAAATTAAATAAAGGATAAATAATGTTAAAGAGCATGACAGCATTCGGCCGTTCCCGCCGTACCGTTTCCGGCAAGGACATTACCGCCGAAATAAAATCCGTAAACAGTCGATATCTTGACTGTACAGTGAAAATCAGCCGTATGTACAGTTTCCTTGAAGATAAAATAAAAACACACCTTTCCTCACGCGGAATATCACGCGGAAAAATTGAAGTCTATATCAGTATTGACTTGATTGAGCAGGAAGGAGTTACAATTAATCTCGACAGCGCTTACGCAAAATCATATATAGATTCGCTTTACAGACTGCGCGATGAATTCGGACTTAAAGATGATATCAGCGTTATGAGAGTTGCGTCAAACCGCGATATATTTACAGTCACAAAACCCGAAGATGACATCGAAAAGGACTGGAATGACGTTAAGCCGGTTATAGACGAAGCAATTGACGGATTTTTGTCTGTGAGAGAAAATGAGGGGGCGCGTTTAGGGGCGGACATCGCTCAGAAAATAGAGCTGATACGCAAAAATACTGATGAAATCGCGGAAATCAGCCGTGAAGATATTTCCGGATACGGCGCAAAGCTGGAATCACGAATAAAACAATTACTTGCGGAAAACTCAATTCAGATAGACGAGCAGAGAATATTGACTGAAGTTGCAATTTTTGCCGACCGTGCCGCTATTGATGAGGAAATCGTCCGTCTAAACAGCCATTTTACTGCGTTTGAGGAAATAGCTTCTTCACCTGAACCTGCCGGACGTAAACTTGATTTTCTAATTCAAGAGATAAACCGCGAAACGAACACGATAGGCTCTAAAGCAAATAACGTTAAAATAGCACGGCTTGTAGTTGATATAAAAAGCGAAATCGAAAAAATAAGAGAACAGATACAAAATATAGAGTAATATCATAAATTATAGTTGATAATTATGAAATTTGTTAACATAGGATACAATAATATGGTTGCGGCAGAACGGATTGTGGCAGTGATAAGTCCGGATTCTGCTCCTGCCAAACGATTAGTTCAGGATTCAAAGGAAAACCGCCGTACAATAGACTGTACAGGAGGTCACAAAACCGCATCTATAATAATTACGGACAGTGAACATATTATTTTGTCTGCGGTATCGGCTGAAACTCTTGCCGCAAGATTCAGCGGCGGTTCAGATTCTGAAAATGACGATATTCAGTAAATTTAAAGTATACTTTATAAAAATATTACGTTAAAGATAGTAAAAGAATAAACATCACAGAGGATAAATAAAATGAAAGAGTCGCAGAGCGGTATGCTCATAGTAATCTCAGGCCCTGCCGGAAGCGGAAAGGGAACCGTTGTAAAGCTTTTAAGAGAAAAATATCCCGAGCTCGGACTGTCTGTTTCGGCAACTACACGCAAGCCACGTGCAGGCGAGGTAGACGGGGAGCATTATTATTTTATAACCAAGAATGAGTTCGAGAAAAAAATCGAGGGCGGTGAAATTCTTGAGCATACCGTATATCACGGGGAGTATTACGGCACGCCTAAAAAGGCGGTTGCTGATGCACTTGCTTCCGGTAAAGATATAATCCTTGAAATTGAGGTTCAGGGAGCGGCTCAAGTATCGACGTTGTTTCCGGACTGTGTTGCGATAATGCTTGTACCGCCGGATTTTAATACATTAGTTTCACGTCTTGAAGGACGTAAAAGTGAGAGTAAAGAAAGCGAGGAATACAGGCTGAACCGCGCTAAAATTGAGATTGCCTGCGTGTCTAACTATGATTATATTGTAGTTAATGAAAACGATGGAGCAGATAAATGCGCTGATAAAATTGCTGCGATAATAGAAGCCGAACGCAGCAGAGTATCAAGAAATATTGCGGTGATTGATAATTTTTTTAATTAAATTACGCTGACAGCAATATATTCTGTTGATTTTATGTAGTTTAATATTATATATTTATATAAAGGAGTATGAAATATATGATTTATCCTTCAATAATGGATTTGACGCGCGGTAAGTTTAATCGCTATACGCTGGTTATCGCAACCGCTAAGTGTGCTCGCCTTGTAACAGATGAGTATGTAAAACAGAGAGAATATGCTGATAAGCTTATCGCAAACAAGGAGACAGATAAGTCGATTGTATCGCTGATAAAGCGTGAATACCGTGATGAAAAAGCGGTTAAAAATGCAATAAACCGTTTATATAACGGAGAATTCAAAGTTGTGGAATGCACTGAAGATTCTGAAAATAAAAATGATAAGCCACTTAGAAAGTATGAAATTGCCTCAACTCCACGTTATAATGTTGATGAGCTTCCGCTTGATATGGACGATGAGGAACTTGACGATATGGACGAAGAAGAATATATCGAAGAAAATGATGACGAAGACATCGGAATGGATGAAGAATACGGAAGTGATCTCGGAATTGAAAATCCCGATGACCTTGAAATCTGAGTTTTTATTTTAAAAATCAAGCGAAGGAGGCTTTCATGCAGGGAGAATTTGCAGAAGTATATATAATAGATATTCCGTATTTTGCCGATAAACCGTATACGTATTACGTGCCGTTTGAACTGCATGGCAGAGTTTGCGCGGGGGCTTTTGTGGCCGTACCTTTCGGAGCGGGAAACCGCCGTCGCGCAGCTGTGGTTGTTTCGCTTTTAACTTCGTGCGATATGGATAATTTGAAGCCCGTGCTGGCGGTTGGAAACGGTCGCCTTACTCTTGATGAGGAATTGCTCGGGCTGTGCTTTTTTATTAAAGAACAGACGTTATGTACTTTTGGAGATGCGGTGCGTACCGTTTTTCCAACAGCGTCACTGAATAAATTGACTGATTATTATATGCCGGCTCCGGTAACGGAAGAAACCGAGAAAAACGCACTGAAACTTAATGCAAAGTCGCTGTATATATATAATTTTATCCGCAGCAAGGGAAAAGTATCATTTTCAAGGCTCAAAAATGAATTCGGTTCTGAAGTTGCGGAGCTTCTGTCGGCACTTGTAAAATCTGGAATCGTTATTCGCGAAACCGAATTAAAGGAAAAAAATAATGACCGCTATATAACTCGCGTTTCGCTCAATATTGACCGTGTCTATGCTGAAAATATAATATCTGAAACATCTGATGTCCCCGCTAAAATGAGATTGAAAAGCAAACCTCAGATTGAAATAATAAAAACGCTTTTGGAAAATGGAGAACTGACTGACAAGGAACTTTATGAAAAGAGCGGGGCATCTGCTGTTCAGCTTAATTCACTTCTAAAACGTGAAATTATCGCTGTTGAAAAAATCGATGATTACAGGAATCCATACGAAAACAGAACTAAACGCGATGATATTCCCGATACTCCGCTGAGTGAAGCACAAATGCGGGCGTATAATGAGATTGCCGAATTATATAATACACATGAGCCAAAGGCGGCATTACTTCACGGAGTTACCGGAAGTGGGAAAACCAAAGTAATAAAGGCGCTTATAGACCTTGTAACTTCGCAGTCACGCACCGTAATCGTACTTGTGCCGGAAATATCGCTTACACCTCAGACAGTTGATATATTCTGTGGATATTATGGGGACCGTGTTGCAGTAATTCACTCGAATTTATCTGCCGGAGAACGGTTTGATACATGGAAACGGATACGTGATGGAAAAGTCGATATAGTTATCGGAACGAGAAGTGCAGTGTTTGCTCCGCTCAAAAATATCGGAATGATTGTAATAGACGAGGAGCAGGAGCACACATATAAATCAGAGCTTACGCCTAAATATCTCACTCATGATATAGTGCGTTACAGATGCGCCGCTCATAATGCGGTTATGCTTCTTTCGTCAGCTACTCCTTCATTTACCAGCTATTATAAAGCAAAACAAGGAATATATCATTTGGTTGAACTTACAGAGCGGTACGGGAACGCGCGTCTGCCTGATGTAATAATAACAGATATGCGTACAGAGGCACAGAATGGAAACACATCGCCTATAAGCGAAACTTTGCTTGAAACTTTGACAAAAGTTAAAGAAGAAGGGCATCAGTCAATTTTATTCCTTAACCGCCGCGGATACATCAGTTTTGTTTCATGCAAATCATGCGGAAAGGTCATTGAATGTCCGAATTGTAGTGTATCGCTTACATATCATACGCACAGAATTTTTACCGAATCAGAGCTTGCCGGAGGAAATATCGGTAAACTCCGCGCTTCAAACGGTATTTTAACATGTCATTACTGTGGGTATCGTGAAAAAATTCCGGATAAATGTCCTGAATGTGGAAGTGAACAGCTCTCATATTTCGGATTCGGAACTCAGCGTATTGAAGAAGAAGTCGCGCGTCTTATCCCGCAGTCGCGCCTTCTCAGAATGGATATGGACACTACTCAGTCGAAATTTGCGCATGAAAATATGCTCGGTCAGTTTCGTGCCGGAGAGGCGGATATTTTGCTTGGAACGCAAATGGTGACAAAAGGTCATGATTTTCCTAATGTCACGGCAGTGGGAGTTATTTTAGCGGACTCCTCTCTGTATGTTGACGATTTCCGCGCGGCGGAGCATACTTTTTCAATGCTCACGCAGGTTATCGGCAGAGCAGGCAGAGGAAATGACCCGGGAGTTGCGGTAATACAGACATACAATCCCGAAAGTGAAACAATTACGCTTGCGGCACGTCAGGATTATGCGGCATTTTATTCAAAGGAGATAAAACTGCGCGAGGCACTCGTATTTCCGCCGTTTTGTGATATTGCGGTTGTAACTCTTGTCGGAAATGATGAGGCGGCATTGGGGCTTGCGTCTTCAAAAATGGCGGCGGCGATAAAAAAGCGGCTTGAGGGAGAATACCGTGATTTATATATGATAGTTTTTGGTCCGTTTGAGGCTCCTGTATATAAGGTGCAGAATCAGTTTCGTATGCGTTCGGTAATAAAGTGCCGTTTGGGGCGAAGATGCCGTCAATTTTTTTCCGAAATATTGAATGAATTCGGTTCTGGTGGAGAAAAACAGGTTAAAATGAGCGTGGATTTCAATCCAAGTTCAATATAAATGTGATTAAAACAATAAGTTAAAATTATATAATAAAATTACATAAGAAAGGTTTGGTATAATAAAATGGCAGTTATGAAAATAATAAAAGATACAGACGATATACTTCGCAAAAAAAGCCGCCCGGTAGAGCAGATTAATCAACGCATATTAACACTGCTTGATGATATGGCGGATACTCTTCACAAAGCAAACGGCTGCGGACTTGCAGCGGTACAGGTGGGAATACTGCGCCGCGTTGTAATCGTTGAAGTGGAAAAAGGTAAGATTATTGAACTGATTAACCCTGAAATTATCGCAAGTGAGGGACAGCAGAATGAAGTTGAAGGCTGTCTTTCAATTCCAGATAGATGGGGCATTACAGACCGACCGATGAAAGTTACGGTAAAGGCTCTCGATAGAGAGGGAAAAGAATTTAAAGTTACAGGAAGCGGACTTGCCGCGCGTGCGTTTTGCCATGAAATTGACCACCTTGACGGAAAGCTTTTTACAGATAATGCGATTCGTATGCTCACAAAAGAAGAACTCGAGGAAATGGAATAATTTTAATCAAGATTTTTCTTAAAAATTGAAAAAACGAGAGGTGTAATATTTTGAAAATTCTCTTTATGGGCACACCTGATTTTGCGAAAGCAACGCTTAAAAGCTTGTATGAATCCGGTGAAAATATAATCGGCGTATTGACTCAGACCGATAAGCCAAAGGGCAGGGGAATGATTATGACCCCATCGCCGGTAAAGGAATACGCACTTTCTGTGGGGCTTGATGTGTATCAGCCGACCACCCTGCGTGATGAAAATTTCGCAAAATTGCTTGAATCGCTTGACCCCGATTTGATTATCGTTGTG
>CALWTV010000166.1 GCA_944384555.1 uncultured Clostridia bacterium
AATTTATGGCAGCACTTAATAGTACGCAAAAAATAGATCGAAACGAAGTGTATTCGGATTGTCTCGAATGCATTGAAAAAATGTGCAAACAAGATTTATTGCTTAAGCTTGACGATAATCCAACATCGAAAACGGAGTGAAGAGAATAATGATAACTGTGGATAGCTTATATGTTGAAATAACAGACAAGTGCAATTTGCATTGTTATTATTGTTGCAGAAATTGTGAGAGCAAGAATAATCATTTTTTGGATGTAGCCGTAATTGATCGGCTTTTATTGAGTTCAAAAGGTTGTGGCGTAAAATCCGTTGATATATCTGGAGGAGAGCCATTGCTTCATCCCCAAATTAATGAGATTATTAACATAATTCCAAAGTATAATTATAGATGTACTCTTCTGACAAATGGTGTTCTTCTTTCCGAGATTGATTTCGATATTATTAAAAAAATTGGGGGAATCCAAATAAGCATTGACGGAGGAAATGCTGTTACCAATGATAAAACCAGAGGACAAGGAAGCTTTAATAGAATTGTTGCTGGTATTGATTGTATTTTAGCTAATGGATACGATTCCAAAAGACTCGCATTTAAAATGACAATAACCGCACAAAACTATTTAGAAGTGGGACAGCTCGGAAAACTAGCCTCTTTTTATAATGTGTCTAACATAGGGTTTAGCTTTATCTATAATGAAGGCAGAGCAAAAGAAGCGACGGATTCATTCTTAAACGATGAACAAAAAGAATATGTTTTGGAAGAACTAAAAAAAATAAACTTGGAGTATCCTCAAATTATGGTTTCCCCACCTGGGTTCACAGATGAATGTCCTTTGATTAAAGGTGATAACATATCTTTATCACCAAGAGTAGATGTACATGGAAATGTATATGCTTGTCAAATGTTTGAGGATAATTTTTCGATTGGCAATATCAACAAGCAAGATATGATTGAAATTATAAATGGTGATAAGTTGTTCTCATTAAGACAACTGATTTATGGACGGAGATACTATATGCCGGAATGTTCTGCTTGTTTTCTATCGAAAAAATGTAACCGAGGTTGTCCTGGAGTTGCTGCTCATTCCGGTTGCATTCTGGGAACAGATGAAATGTGTCATCTGCGCAAAATACGGCAGATAGATTATATGAAGTCTAAATTGAAGGGGCGTACTTAAATATGAGCAAAGAAAGCACATCACCTCATAAAAAGGTTCTATGGATTGTAAACACAGGAATACGATTTTGCTTGCCTTACATTTCTGTATACGTGCTGTGTGTTCTTTCATCTACACTTGTAGGGATATTGCTTAATATAATAAACAAAAACATAATCAATGAGCTGTCCACAAGCTCTTCATTGGGACGAATTACCGGAACATTTTTGGGTTTAATAACAGTATTTGTGCTGTTCTACATTTTCCAGAGTGCCAGCGGCTTTCTGATGGCTTTCGGGCAAAATTTTTATCGCCTCAATGTCAGTATGTTATTTCAAAAAATTTTCATGTGGCGTACATACCAGACACCACAGGAAAGATTTTTTGATACGGAATTCATGGAAAAATATTCTTTTGCCAGTAATGCTGTCGGGAAGATTGACGCATACATCGGTTTGTGGATACAGCTGACATTCGGAACAGTCGGATCACTGGTGGGAACAATAGCTCTCTTTGCTATTTATGAGCCGTGGATGATTTTAACTATGCTGATCACTTCAGCTGTGACGATTCTGATATATTCTTATGTTGTAAGAAAGCAGTATGAGCTTGACAAAAAGCAGGTAAAAGAACAGCGGTTTGTGGATTATTATCGATCACTGCTTTCCCAAAAAAGCATGGCAAAAGAGCTTCGCATTTATGGCATACAGGAGCATTTTTTTAATAAATGGCTAGAAAAATACGGTCTTTTGCGAAAAGAGCGTCTTGACTTGTCCATTCAGCAGGAAAAGCTTAACACATTGTTCAAAATTGTACAGTTTTTTTTGCGTGTTCTGACTACAGTACTCCTTGCTGTTGGGGTATATTTCAATCGGTATGACATAGGCACGTTTGTCATGCTTTTCGGGCTGATCGAAACCTCATCCGGTCAGGTGTTCAACTTTCTTTACAATATTGTACGCGGCTCATATAAAGAGGTAAAGTACCTTGTGGATTATTATGATTATGTAGCGCCGGTGAAAAAAAGCGAGATTCAGAGAATTCAAAGCAACACTGACGATGACTTTGATGAAATGCCGTTTGGAAAATTCAAAGAGCTTTCTCTTGAGAATGTATCGTACACCTATCCAAATGCGGACCGAGCTGCGGTTAATGACCTTTCTATTACAATTAAGAGTGGTGAAATTGTTTGTATTCTTGGGTATAATGGCAGTGGAAAAACAACCCTTTCCAAGTTGATGACCGGAAGCCTTACGCCGCAGACAGGGACTGTGAAGATAAACGGTGTTCAGATTACGGAAAAGAATCGCGACAGCGCGTTGTCATATTTCGGACTGGCGCCGCAGGAATTCTCACATTTCTCATTGAGACTGCGGGAGATTGTCGGTTTGGGTAATATTCGTAAAATGCAGGATGAAGAAGAGCTTCACTATGCATACGACACTGCGGGGCTGTCTGACTTATTTGAAAAATACCCTGAAGGCGACCAAACGGTTATCGGCAAGGAATACGATGAAAATGGAGTGGATCTGTCCGGTGGTGAGTGGCAAAAAATTGTGATTGCCTCCTGCAACATGGGAAAGCCGGCGTTCCTGATCATGGATGAACCAACAGCCTCCATCGACCCACAAAAGGAGATGGAGTACCTGCGAAATTTCCGCAAAAACCTGGTTGGACAAACGGCGGTTCTAATTTCTCATCGTATTGGTTTTGCTCGACTTGCCGACCGCATCGTAATGATGGAGAACGGCAAAATCACTGAATCCGGTACTCACGCACAGTTATTGAGACTGAATGGTTATTATCCCAAGCTTTTTTACGAGCAGAAAAATTTTTATGAAATGGGTGGCGAAAATGAATAACAAGGTTACTATTGGTGAATTTTTTCGAGTTCAACTACTTATTATTAAAGAGCTGTATCAAAAATACAGACTTAAAACCACTATCATCATTATTTTCTCACTCATTGCCCTGCTAACCCAATTCGTTGAACTGAAATTTCTGGAATACATGACG
>CALWTV010000167.1 GCA_944384555.1 uncultured Clostridia bacterium
CGTCCTGACTTCGGTCATTACTGGGAAGATATCTGTTTTAAAAACGGTCCTCTTGTAAGCCCTGATGTATTTGAAGAATATGTAGCTCCGCATTATAAGCGCATGACCTCTCTGCTTAAAGAACATGGCTGTGATATCGTATCGCTTGACTGTGACGGCTGTATTGACAAGCTTGTTCCGATATGGCTTGCAAACGGTGTAAATACTATGTTCCCGATTGAAGTAGGTACTTGGGAAGCAGAAATAAAGCCTTGGAGAGAGATGTACGGAAAGGAACTTCGCGGTGTCGGCGGAATGGACAAGCGTGTGTTTGCGTATGACTATGCTGCAGTTGACCGTGAACTTGAAAGACTTAAGCCTTTAATTGAACTCGGCGGATATATTCCTTGTCCTGACCACCGTCTGCCTCCTGAAACAAAGTGGGAAAATGTACAGTATTACTGCGAACAGTTCCGCAAAATGTTTTAATTATAAAGGAAAATGAACAGAGACGAGATATGTAAAATATTCCGCGATCCTCCTAAAATGGTGACGGAACGGCTTATTTTGCGTAAAATGAAGCGTTCGGACAGTCATGATATGTATGAGTATGCCAAAAATCCGATAGTTACAAAATTTTTACTGTGGGATCCGCATCCTGATGAATTATATACTGAACGGTATCTTGAATATATAAATTCATTGTATCGTGACGGAGATTTTTATGACTGGGCGGTAACTCTCAAAAATTCAAAAAAAATGATTGGAACGTGCGGATTTACAAAATTCGATTTTCAAAACAATTGTGCGGAAATCGGATATGTAATAAATCCTGATTTTTGGGGTCAGGGTATCGCGCCCGAGGCTATCCGTTCTGTTATGAGATTCGGTTTTATCTCGCTAAATCTTCATAGAATAGAGGCAAGATATATATACGGCAATGAACAGAGCCGAAAGGTAATGGAAAAATGCGGTATGACATTTGAAGGGTATAAGCGTTCCTCACTGTTCGTTAAAGGAGAGTATAAAACTATAGGTTCGTGCGCAATTATAAGCGATGAATTTATCGCCAAGTATATATAAAAATTTTATTGATTGTATTTGAATTGGATTTATTTTAATATTATATTTTAAGGAAGTATAAAGCTGTTTATGGAAAAAATAACACCTCGCAGTCTTATTGATTTCGGAGATTTAGCATACTCTGAGGCAAATGAGATTTTTGACCTTGCGGAAAAAATAAAAAAATCGCCTGCCGATTATTCATCGGTATGCCGCGGTAAAATAATGGCAACTCTTTTTTACGAACCGAGTACACGCACTCAACTTTCATTTCAAAGTGCGATGATGCGTCTGGGCGGAACAGTAATTGGATTTTCCGACCCTAACAACTCTTCGGTTGCAAAAGGTGAGAGCCTCAGAGATACCGTAAAAATAATAGCGGGATATTCCGATATTACGGTTATACGCAGTCCGCTTGAAGGGGTAGCATATGCGGCGTCGCTGTACAGCAAAGTCCCGATAATAAATGCCGGTGACGGAAGTCATCTTCATCCAACTCAAACTCTTACTGACTTAATGACAATCAGAGAGCTTAAAGGTACATTTACAGGATTAAAAATCGGTCTTTGCGGAGATTTATTAAATGGAAGAACTGTACATTCACTTTTGCGCGCATTATGCGGAATAGGAAAAAATAAATACTATTTGATTTCCACCGACGAGCTTAAAATTCCGGAATATATCCGTCAGACACTTATAGAAAGCGGAAGTGAGGTATATGAACTCAATACAATTGAAGAATGTATTTCCGAGCTTGACATACTCTACATGACGCGAATTCAGAGAGAACGTTTTAAATCTTATGAGCAATATGAAAAACAGGCGGGAATTTATATTCTCGATTCCGCTAAACTTAACGCAGCAAAATCTGACCTTATAATTTTGCACCCATTGCCTAAAGTGGACGAAATAGAATACACGGTTGATGATGACAGCCGAGCGAAGTATTTTCTTCAGGCGGAAAACGGAATGTATGTACGTATGGCACTTGTTTCAAAATTGCTTGAATATGACAAACAGCCGATAAAATGTGAATATCCATTGCCGTCAGAGAGATTTTGTGCGAATCCCAGATGCGTTACAAATCATGAAAGATATCTGCCTGAAAAAATTGTTGTTAAAAATAGTGTCAGATGCTGCGCTTACTGCGAACATACCATATGATTTTATAATAAATTTTTAATAACTGAAAAAGCCGAACATTGTCCGAGTTAAAAAAATTTCGGATATGTCCGGCTTTTTGTTTTTAATAAAATTTATTGAATAAAAAATTCAGTTGGTGTATATTAGTTCAGACACGGTAACAAAAGAATATCCTTGTTCCAGTAATTTAGGAATTATTTGCTCAAGTGCTTCAGGTGTCGGTGATTTTCCACAGATAAAATCATGAAATAAAATTATATCGCCGCTTTTTACATTTGTAAGAACGTTGTTTACAATTTTATCGGTAGGCGTTTTTGCCCAGTCCCGAGTGTCGATATCCCATATTATAATATCATAATCAAGACGTCCTGCCAAAAGACAAACTTCTTTGTTATACATACCTCCCGGCGGTCTGAGATGTTTTGGTCGGTAATCGGCCGCTTCAAAAATAGCACGTTCAGTATCTATTATCTCATTTAAGATTGTGCCGCGCCTTTCATTTTTCAAATAAGCATGATTGTAGGTGTGATTGCCGATTTCATGCCCTTCGTCTATCTCACGTGTAATTAATTCTGGATATCTGACAACGTTAGTTCCCACGACAAAAAAAGTTGCGGGAATATTATATTTTTTTAATATATCGAGAATCTGTGCTGTATACTGCGGGTGGGGTCCGTCATCGAAAGTTATTGCTATTTTTTTTGATGAATTTTCATGATTTTTATAAATATCCGCTTCAGAATAAGTTCGGGCGTCAGTTATTATAAATTCTTCCGGAGAATTTGCAAAAACAAAATTAATCATATAAATGGGCAAAATAAAAGATAATATAAAACAAAGTATTCTTTTTGCTTTGCCTTTTATAAGTTTATCTACTGTCATTTTTTATTTTACCTCAACTGTTGTTTGCAGTTAATTCATCTAATGTTCCAAAGCGGTATCCCTGAGCTTTCCATTCTTTTATCAAATCTTTCATAATTGCGGCATTTGTTGCAGAAGTAGGGTGAAGCAGTATTACTGCACCATTATGGGTATGAGCCAATACTTTTTCTTTTGCTTTTTCAGGAGACATACATGAATTGTTATCCCAATCTGCATAAGCAAAGCTCCAGAAAATTGTTTTGTATCCAAGCTCAGAGGCATATTTTAGGTTTTGCTCAGAAAATTTACCTTCAGGAGGTCTGTAATATTTTGAAATTTCAGTACCCATATATTCTCTGTAAATATCTTCGAGCTGTGTCAGCTGAGCATTGAATTTTTCTTTGTCAAGTTTAGTCATGTCCTTATGGCTTTTTGTATGATTACATACAAGATGACCTTCATCTATCATACGTTTTACTAAATCAGTATTTCTTTTTATAACATTATCAAGTACAAAGAACGCGCCTGTTACATTTTCTTCTTTCATCGCGTCCATAATTTTTTCAACATTTCCATTTTCATAACCCACATCAAAAGTCAAATAAAGTACCTTTTCGGGATTATCGTCACCATGCTTTTTATCTATATAATATGTGTTGTATTTTTCGATAAAAGCGAGAGGGCTGTCGAGAACCGGTTGAGTATGAGTTTTGTTGTTTTTACAGTACCATCCATATGCCTTTGTTTCAGAGTGAGGAGGAGCACTTATAACAACTGATGCCAATAACAATATCAAAGCAATTAAAATAAAAGAAATGCGTTTCATCTATATCCCTTCTTTTTTCTTTTATTGATTTATAAATAATTAAATCAATATTATTATTTGTGTATCATAATAAAATAAACTCTATAATATATGGTGAGTATATATTATTTAATAGATTAATCTTGTTTTTTGCTTAAAATACAAATTTTGTATTGAAAAGTAAGAAAATCTTAAGAAAATTTTACCCTATTTGTATAGCAAATTTTATTATAATATGATATAATATGAAAGAATCAATATAGTATCAGAGGCGATTTTATTATGAATTCAAATGATATTTCACAATCTAACAAAATAATAAAAAAAGATGAGTTTATTGCAGCAACATTTAATCTGCGTAAAGATTGTTTTATAGATTTTGGCAACCGCTGGAAAGCAAGAAAACAATATGCAGCCGAAACAATCCGAAAAATCGGGGCATCTGTTGTCGGGGTTCAGGAAATGCTCCCGTCTATGAGGCAAGATGTTGAGAATATGCTCAAGAGCTATTCTGTTGTTGGAAATGGAAGAAGTCGGGATTTATCAGATGAACATTCAGATATAATTGTAAAAAATGAAGACGCTGAAGTGGATTTTACAAAAACATTTTGGCTGTCAAAATATCCCGAAAAAAGCGGAACACGTGCTTTTTATGCAATGTTTCCTCGGATATGTACCGTGGCTGAAATCCATCTTGTAGGTATAAATGAAAAAATACGTGTGTTTAACACACATTTTGACCATATATGCGGACTTGCAAGAAATTTTGGAGCGGAAATTATATTGAGGTATATAAACGAACTTCAAAAAAAAGAGGCAATGCCGTTTATATTGATGGGAGATTTGAATGCAAAGCCTTCCGCATCTGTGATAAAATATCTGCGTGAAAACCGTCATGAGTATAAAACTTTTAAACTACGTGACGCTATGTATGAATATAATAAAGAAAAAGAAGAAAATTCTTGCCGTACACTCCATTTCTTTAAAGGTTCTAAAAAAGGCTTGCCTATTGACTATATTTTTGTGTCAGATGATTTTAAAATAAATAACGTTTACATTGATGATTCTGCATATAACGGAAAATATCCATCGGATCACTATCCTGTTGTAGCGTCACTGTCATTGTGAGTTATTCTAAAAATCATATAATAAATATTTACAAAAAAGGTAAGTGAAATGATTAAGAAATTAACAAATATTGAATTAAAGGAATTATTGATAAATCGGGATCAACGAAAATATATAAGTATTTTAAATTGCTTGAACAATGTAGGAAATCCTAATTTAGCAATAAATAATATGTACGGGTATTCTATCAATAATGATTTACTGATTGTATCAATGCTTTGCTTTAACGGATGTGAATTGTATTTTGAAATATCGGACTTTGATAATATAGAGGTCTTTTATAATGAAGTTAAAAATTATATAGACGAATCTAATGAAATACTTTTCTCATCTGATTCGATGGATATTTTTAATAATAAAGACTTCATAAGAATATTTGGAAAACATGATGTTAAACGGGTGGAGCAATATGGAAGGTTTGCTCCTATTAAAACGTACGAAAGAGATGGGAATGTTAGAATTTTAACTATTGAAGATGAAAATAAAATACTTTCTTTTTCTGAGCCTTTTCAAAAGTATCGTGATAATTTAAGAAATGCATACGAGACTTACATAAAAACGCATGACGAAAACTATAAAATGTATGGCTATATTAATAATGAAAAAGATATTTTGGGATATTTGATAGCCAATACTTTTGATGGTTTGTATTGGGATATTGCGTATATTTATGTTTTGGAAAATGCACGAGGCAAGGGTATTGCAAAAAAGCTAGCAACCTTCTATGCAGATGATATTGTGACAGCTGGTAGATTTGCTTCATATGGTACTCCTGAAAATGAAATATCTAAAAAAGTTGCTGTTTCATCAGGTTTTGATATGTTCGAAAGCATGTATTTAACAAAATGGATACCAAATAAATAGAATTGCATTTTGAAAAAATGATAACATGGAATTAATTTAAGCTAAATATAAATGATTTTCCAAAGGATTGGACTTGTTAAAAATGATTTTTAAAAAGCGACGTTTCAGCGCAACTCAAATAATATTAGTAGGATTTCTAGTTATTATACTGTCGGGAGCATTGCTTTTGACTATTCCTATAGCGAGAGCAGAGCCGGAATTAGGACCTGCCCCGTTTAAAACAGCCTTGTTTACGGCAGTAAGCGCAACTTGTGTTACCGGACTTGTTATAGAGGATACCGCAACATATTGGAGCGTTTTTGGTCAAATTGTAATTCTGTCAATGATTCAGATAGGCGGACTTGGTTTTATGACACTCGCCGTAATGATGTCCGTTATTCTAAAAAGGAAAATAACCCCTCGTGAACGAATAATTTTTGCGAATTCACTCAATTTAAATTCATATGAGGGTGTAGTTAAACGTGTCAAACATATTGTTTTAGGAACAATCTTGGTTGAATTGATTGGAGCTACAATGCTTTCAATAAGATTTATACCTATTTTCGGTTTTGCCGATGGGGTATACAAAGGTATATTTCACTCTGTATCTGCTTTCTGTAATGCTGGGTTTGATTTAATGGGAGGTTACAGCGGTAAATTCAGTTCAATTACTGCTTTCGCAGATGATGTAATTGTAAATATAACAATAATGCTGCTAATAATTATTGGTGGAATTGGATTTATTGTATGGGAAGATATTTTAAACCTGATAAAACATCGCAAGCGCATGAGCGTATATTCTAAATTTGTAATCGTGATGACACTGATTTTAGTATTTGGTGGAGCTGCAGCAATTTTAATCTTTGAGTGGTCTAATCCTGCTACTATTGGAAATATGCCTTTGGGAGATAAAATAATCGCGTCAATGTTTCAGTCAGTCACCCCAAGAACTGCGGGATTTAATTCAATTGATTTAAATGGAATGCGAGATATAACAAAGCTGTTGTTTTTAGTTCTTATGTTTATAGGCGGAGCGTCAGGTTCAACTGCAGGCGGTGTAAAAGTAGCAACATTCGGACTTGTACTTTATACAGTTCTATGCGTCTCACGCGGAAAAACCGATGTTGTAATGTTTAAGCGAAAAATTTCAAACGTAAACACAATGCGTGCACTCTCTATCCTGGTTATTCAGCTTATAATATGTATTTTAGGTTCGGGAGTACTATTATCTGTAGATGGTGTATATCTTATGGAGGCTATGTTTGAGGCATTTTCCGCATCAGGTACAGTAGGTTTGTCGCTGTCGCTTACTCCCGCGCTACCTGCATTCTGCCATGTTGTGCTTATGTTTATGATGTATTTTGGACGTGTGGGTATTTTAACCGTAACTTATGCGATTACGATGAAAATTGCTAGTACAGATAATTGTGTCTCATATGCTGAGACACATATGTATATCGGATAATTGAATTTTAAAGTATTGTCTAAAGGAGTAAAATGAATTTTTAATGAAAAGCTTTTGCATAATCGGACTTGGTAGATTTGGACAGACGCTTGCTACGTCTCTTGCAGAAAGCGGATATCAGGTAATGGTAATCGATACTGAAAGTGATGTTGTAAACGCGATTGCAGATACAGTAACAAATGCGGTTGTGGGCGACCCTACAAACGAATCTGTTCTTAAGGCATCAGGAATTAAAGACTATGACTGTGTAATCATCTGTATTTCAAGAAATATTTATGACAGTATTCTAATTACACTTACACTTAAGGATTTAGGAATAAAACATATAGTTGTACGAGCGACAAGCGAACAGCATATGAGAATCCTTGAAAAAATCGGAGCAGATGAAATTGTTTTTCCTGAACGCGATATGGGAGAGAGAATAGCAAAAAAACTCTCAATGCCTAATGTGCGTGATTATCTTGAAATTTACGATGGCTGTTCAATTGCGGAAATTGATGTGCCTGATAAATGGGTAGGCAAAACAATTGCTCAGGTTGATGTTCGTAAAAAATATGGTCTTAATATAATATCTCTTAGGAGAGGAACTGAAGCTAATGTAATTGTTTCTCCTTCTCCAGATACTGTGTTTGAAAAATTTGACGCAGTTACATTTATGGGAAATGAAGATAATATTTACAAAATTACAAATTCACTTTAATAAAATTTTATAAGTATGGTATTGTGTTATGATGATATATTATAATGGTAAAAATGTATGCAATGATATATATTATGGAGAATATACTACATATTATTATATTTTTAAATTTTGCAATAATACATATTATACCATGTATGATATATTTAGTTAATATAAAAAATCTGAATTTGACAAATTCTTTTGTAAGAAGTCGGATTCAGATTTTTTTTATGGATTAAAAAAACTATAAATTTTGGATGTAATAAATCAATTTTTGAAAAAAAATTTTTACCAGATTACACAATTCGCCTAAATTCTATTGAATTTTATTTTAAAATAATGTATAATATTATTGCATAAATAAATATGAGGTGCAAAATGTATGACTAATGAATTCCAAAAAGAAATGACACAGACAGATAATTTTGCCGCGTATTTGTTTCATCAGGGAACAAATTTCAGTGCGTATGATTATCTTGGATGTCATATAAAGAAAGATAATGAAAATAATAAATATATATATACTTTCCGTGTATGGGCACCTAATGCAGATGAAGTCGGGCTTTGCGGGGATATCTGCGGCTGGGAAACATCTGAGCCTATGAAAAAAATAACTGAAGCTGGAATTTGGGAAATATCAATAGATAGTGACAAATCATGGTTTGGCTCATTTTATAAATATAAAATTACAAACAATGGGGTTTCATATCTAAAATCCGACCCTTATGCATTTTATTCAGAAACACTTAAAAAAACTGCCTCTATTATATATGATATAAGTGGTTTCGAATGGAATGACGATCCATGGTTTGAATATAAAAAAAATATACTAAGTATTGGCAAAGCAAAAAAAAGAGGGCGTGCTTCAACAAAAAAATCGCATTTTTTCAGTGCACCCATGAATATATATGAACTTCACCTAGGTTCATGGAAAACACGTGATGGAAAAACAACCGAGGAAGGTGAAAATTATCTTACATACCGTGAAATTGCGGACGAGCTTGCGCCTTATGTAAAAGAAATGGGATATACTCATGTTGAGTTAATGCCTGTAATGGAGTATCCATTTGATGGTTCGTGGGGATATCAGGTTTGTGGTTATTATGCTCCTACCTCAAGATATGGTTCTCCTCACGATTTTATGTATTTTGTAAATAAAATGCATGAATGCGGAATAGGCGTAATTTTGGACTGGGTTCCGGCACATTTTCCGCGTGACCGCCATGGACTTTTTGAATTTGATGGTCAGCCACTGTATGAATATCAGGGAAAAGACAGAATGGAACACAAGGTTTGGGGGACAAGATTTTTTGATGTGGGACGTACTGAAGTTCAGTCATTCCTAATTTCAAATGCGTTGTTTTGGTTGAGAAATTATCATGCAGACGGGTTGAGAATAGACGCGGTTGCGTCAATGCTGTATCTTGATTATGACAGAGAGCCGGGAGAATGGATTCCGAACAGCGAAGGAAATAATCATAATCTTGAGGCGATTGCCTTTTTCAAAAAGCTTAATTCCGCGGTATTTGCCGAATTTCCTGATACGCTGATGATTGCTGAGGAATCAACGGCATGGCCCATGATAACAAAACCTGTGTATGAAGGCGGTCTCGGATTTAATTTTAAGTGGAATATGGGATTTTCAAACGATTTATTTGAATATATGTCTACTGACCCGATTTACAGAAAATCAATCCACAATAAACTTACATTTCCAATGATGTACGCATTTTCTGAAAATTATATACTGCCTGTATCTCATGACGAAGTTGTCCACGGCAAAAAATCACTGCTTGATAAAATGTTCGGCTCTTATGATGAAAAATTTGGAGCTATGAGAGTATTTTTGACATATATGATGACTTTGCCGGGCAAAAAATTACTGTTCATGGGAAGCGAATACGGTCAGTTCAGAGAATGGGACTATAAAAATCAGCTTGAATGGTTTATGATAAAATATCCTAGACATTCAGAACTCAAGCATTATGTATCAGATTTGAATCATTTCTATATATCCCACAGCGAATTATGGGA
>CALWTV010000168.1 GCA_944384555.1 uncultured Clostridia bacterium
AAAAAGAGAAAAAAGTTTTAGTGAGCAGGTGAATATAACAAAATGTTTGATACATAACAAGATTATTTCAAAAAAGAAATTATAGTTCACATTATAGAGTTTATATATTGATGAACTAAAAATTTAACTGTATGCGATCACTCACTAAAACTTTTTTCTCTTTTTATCGGAAGAGAAAAAAGTTTCATCAAAAAAGAGAAACCTCTGGCAACCCTTAGTTCCGCGCTTAAGCCGATTTTCTGGAAACCGTTTTCGATTCCCGGTTTACGTGGTGCTATCGCTTGCTTATAAATATTTTGTGCTGATTAGCATCTTTTCAAAAAACGTATACATCTATTAATCTAATTTTGGGCACAGCAAAAAGGGGCGATGACGCCCCTTATATTTATATTTTACTTCATTGAATCCCAAAGCTTGCGCCATAAATCCGCAGAATATTGATACTTATCCAAATATTCACGAGTCTGAGGTTCAAACCCGCACTTCTCACATACCAAATCCGCATAATTCGGTTCTTCTCCGATTATGGGCATCGTGAAATAACCATAATTCATATCAACATCGCCGATTATTCCGTTAACTCTGCCTTTTGAGGAATATTGCCATATTTTAAGCATATTGCCCACATCGTTTGGCTTTGAGCTTGACCAGTGAGCCTGCCATATATCTATTCCGCCAAGCGCAGAATATATAAGCCTGTTTGTCAAATAGTTACGGTTAGTATAAATCATTGAGCGGAATCCCTTTTGCTTCACTCGCTCACAGAATGCTTTCACGATATCGGTAAGAAGCTTTTTATCACGCGGGAGATATTTATCTTCTTCAACGTCAACCGCCGCCCACAGTGTAATTTTGTCACGGTACGGCTCTATTACGGAGATAAAATAATCCGCCTCTTTATACGCCTCGTCAACTGTTTGTGCCGTAAGATAATGGTATACACCGCAAGCAATTCCGTTTTTATGCGCGTTTACAATATTATATTTGAATTTGCTGTCTGCAAACATATAATACTGATCAGACACACTGCGTCCCTGAGACGCTTTTATTATGGCAAAATTAACTCCGTCAGTCCGAACTTTTAACCAGTCCGGATTTCCCTGAAAAATGCTGACATCAATTCCTTTATACATAGAACCCTCCTTAAATAAAATGGGATTCTATTTCATTATATGTGCACAAGCGCGCAAGTGATATTTTTAATTATCTGATTTATGGAATTTGGGATTATTTGCTTCAAGAACAGCTTTGCGGTATGGTTCTATTATATAATCGCTCATCTGACCTTTCATTTTTTTCTGAACTGACGGAACTGATATAATTGAACCAACTAATTTCATCTGTATAATCCGGGCTTTTTGCTTCTGCGGAAAGTCGTATATACCGTGCTGTTTATAAAATTTATGGTCCGCTTTCATGATTCCCTGCATTATATAAATAAGGTCGCGGAAAATTTTCATGCCGCCGATTCCGTAAAAGTTAGCCGGACGCCGTAATTTTTTATTTATTGCAAAAGTGAGATTAGCAGCAAGTTTTTCAAGCTGAGATTTTGTATTTTCCTCATCAGTGGCAACTCCGCAAAGATAATTTCCACCAACTTCGCTTCTTGCCTCAATTATTGTACGCAGATTTGATTCATAACGGTAATCTCCGCTTATGATATATGCTATCGGAGTTCCGTGAGTTACAGTGCGGTGTCCGTTGCAGAACTGCCTGTCATCATAACATTTAAAGCTTGATTGTGTATAGTGGTCGGTAATTGTGAATGCGTATACAATCGCGTCCGCTGACTGAATTTTTTCTCGCAGATAACTGTCGAAACCATCTTTATATACACACTTTCCGGTGACCGCACACCCGAAACAGCCAAGGCAGCCTCCCGAAAACGGAAATTCACGTAAATTTATTATTCTTGCTTTCCACGGCAGATTCGCGCAGAAATCTTTAATCATACCATTGAGATTTTCATCATCTTCAGCGCGGTATGAAGTGTGACGCTGTTTTTTCCCTTAGGACTCCCATTTAATACAACTATTCTCATTAAGATTTTCTCCTATTTTCTGGTTTCGGATATTTTTTAGTTTTAATAGAGTTATTTAAGCAAATATAATTTTAAAGTAAGTTATATGTCAGAATTTTTTGAAAGCATAAAAGTATCTGCGTCCCAATTCATAGAGGGAATCGCGGCAGAAGTGAATTGTATCGTCCCAGCCGAGTTTTTGTGAATTTGATAAAAGACCGTCTGTTTCCACGAATTCAGCATTGTTTAAATCACGGCATACATCACGCATCGCGCTTATTACCGGCTTGCAAATTGCGGAATTTTGCTCAATCCACTGTTGAACAAAATCTCCGGCAACAAACGGTAAATCAGGGCAATTGAATTTTTCTCTCACAGTTTTAATTAATGTTGACAAATTTCCATAGTGAGTTTCATATGAGGCATTCAGAAGCGCGTCGGTTTCGCCTTGATGCCACAGAAATGCTACGAGTCTGTTTTCCGGATTTAAATCGAGGGCAGTTTGTGTCATTTCAATCATATGCAAATATAAATCATCGCTGAGTCCCCAGCGCTTGTCTAAAAATCCCGTTCCGCCGATTGAAGTTCGCAGAATCAAAAGTTTCCGTCCATCTTTTAAAAGCCCGCTGTTTATGTATTCATCAGCAAAGGCAAGCGAATAGTTGCTTTGAATTAGATTACCGTTTACTCTTTCCTCCGCAATTGAAATTGTCATATCAGCGTTCAGATACCATACAGTATCTTTCGGGATATACGGTGCGGACGCATCACCGAATCCGGTTCCATCACTGTTTGATTGTCCGGCTTGAATTATGATATCGAATTTTTCCTTTGAGAAATATTTAAGCATTTTTTAATCACTCCCTTATATTTTTATTTAATTTGCAGAGATATTAGATTCAATCTTACAATTAATCATAATCTTTAAGGTTAAATTTAAAAATCTTGACTTTTCGATAACCTTCAGCGTACATATCGTGGTCTTTCGGAACATCAATAACCTCAAGAAGTTTTCCGCCTAAAATTTCGCATGTCCTTGATGATGCTGCGTTCTCAGGTGCACAGGAAATTATAAGATAGTCCATGTCATGTTTTTTTGCCAGTCTAAACAGCAGACGGCTTGCTTTGAAAGCGTACCTGTGACCGCGGTACTGTTTATTTATATCATATCCTATATTTCCGCAGATATAAGATTTCTCATTATGACCAAACCTTAAATTGCAGTGCCCAATTTCAGTACCGTCCAGCAGGCATATATTAAAGTGGTATGCTGGCAGCCATTTACGCTCAGGCTCTGCATTACGAGTTTCCGTCAGCTGAAGAAATATTTCTTCGCTTTTTAAATCAGACGTATCGAAAAACATAATTTTAACTTTCCTTATTATATTATTCCTATGATATATGGTATGTCTTTAATTCATCATTACTTACAAGAGCCGTCTATTGCACAACGCAATATACCTCTTTTAACCAATTTACACAAATATCAAATATCACATCAAGTATAATACATTTATACATCAATATCAACATTTTTAAAAATTTTATTTTGGCTCGCTCCATATTTTTATTATATTATTCATTCAAAGAAAAAATTTATTAAAAGTATAATATATATTTCGCAGAAAAAAATGGTTTTTAATTTGACCGTTGTTTTATATAAGATCCTTTTTTTCAAAAATGGTCGTCCCTCATAAATTTTATATATGGTATTGCATAAATCCCAAAAATATAGTATAATAATAAACGCAGATATTAATTATCATGGAGGTATCGTGATGGCTGAAAAGAAATCCGGCAATAAAATAATAACCGTCAATCGTAAGGCGCGTCACGATTATTTCGTGCTCGACACTTATGAAGCGGGCATTGAGCTTTTTGGAACCGAGGTAAAATCTATTCGTGCAGGTACTGTAAATTTAAAGGATTCGTACTGTTCAATTAAAAAAGGTGAAATTTTCGCGCTCGGTGTGCATATCAGTCCATATGAAAAAGGCAATATCTTTAACCGTGACCCTCTCAGAGAAAAAAGACTCCTTATGCATAAAAAGGAAATTCTCAAACTTATGGCAGCTGTCGGTCAGGAAGGCTGTTCAATAATTCCTCTGTCGCTGTATTTTTCAGGTTCGCGTGTTAAAATGGAAATTGGACTTTGCAAAGGCAAAAAATTATATGATAAGCGTGATGATGACGCAAAACGTCAGGCAAACCGCGAAATTGAGCGCTATTCTAAATCTTCACGCAGAGGATATGATGATTAATCTGTAATTTTTATGCTTATAAAGCATATCATGGCTTATAACATTTGATGTGCTATTGAATATTTTATCAAAAATTTTGAGTGCCCAACTTACCTATTGTTTGAATTAACGATTCCCAAAAATTTATTTATATGGGTGCGTAAAGGTTTCGACGGGGATTTTGAGGTATGATAAGCGGGTAGAGCCGGGATAATCTCTTTAAACTGTTCCAAATTTAAAATTAAACGCTAACAATAATAAATTAGCTCTCGCTGCCTAACGCAGCCGTCTCCCTAAGCAGTACCGCGGGCTTAGCTGAGGCGTAACATCAGCGGTGAACGTGAACGGTGAGTTTGCTTTTGTATCCGTCACGCACTAAAAAGCTACCGTTCGGTTTTGCCTGACTGCCGGCAGCTCCGACGGGAATTTTAATAGACAGTCTGCACCCGGAGAAGTTCATATCAAGAGGTTTTCGGACAGGGGTTCGACTCCCCTTTGAACAGGAACACCGCCAGGGCGGAGCGGACCTCCGTCTGGGTCATCCG
>CALWTV010000169.1 GCA_944384555.1 uncultured Clostridia bacterium
ACTATCCCTCCAAATAATGCAGATATGCAATTGTGCATTAATAATTCATCACTCTATTATATGTTAATTTGATAAGAACGTGAGCTTAAGATATATTAACATTTTTCCTCAACCGACATACTATATAACTGTACAATAAATCTTGTACAGAACAAAGCAAATTTTCATCGTGATATATTGTAAACTTGTATCGCGAAAATCATTCGAACGAGTTTTCAGTTTGCAAAAACACAGCTTATATATTTTGGAGGATACTTTATTATGGGTATGCCAGTAATTACTCCGGGAACCGCTACAAGAACTCAAGCCATCACAGATATCATTTCATCAGTTGCACTTGAACAAACCGCTTTATCTCATATTTTAAATGCGGAAGGCGAAAAACTTCAGAAAATAGTGTCTGTTGCAACCGCAAACGAGGAACTTCTTGAAGTAAATAAATCCGTAAACAGTATGGTAGACAGTATCTCCAGATTGGAAATTTTACTTCAAATTAAGCTGCAACTGTTCGGAGATTGTTTATGTGATGAAACTCCCGCCTTTTAACAAAACAATATTATTTTTATTAGACTAACTCTTTCGCAAACAGCATAATTTAAAAAAGAAAGGTATTCCACGCTTAAATGCGCCGAATACCTTTTTTAATCATTCAATTTTTAATAAGTAGGGCTGTCAAGCCGCCAACCGTTTTCGGTATTACGCAGGCTTAACTTGATATCCATATCCTTTTTTCCGTCAATCATTGAGGGTACAATAACATCAATAAAACTTTCGGTATTTTTCTTTATTGTCATTGAGTCAAAATCATACTCGCGCATTTTTTCGATAACAGGAGTAATCTCACCGTACACATGCAGAATATCGTAATCATCTATATACCGCGCGAGAACCTTTCCGTTTACGCTTAATGAGCTGTCCTCGTCATCGCTGTATGCATAGCTTGAAAATCCCGAAAATGCCGCCTCATACAAGATATCGCAGTATTCCTTTGTGAACACCGCCTCGGTAGCCGCCTTTATATCCGCAGTGGACTTATATTTCACACTTTCCGCCGCAGGATAATAATCCTTGAGTGTACTTTCGCCCTCGGGATCAAACGTGAGTCCTTTGCCAAAATAGATATCGTTGAGTTCATATGACGCAGTTACCAAATCTTCGACAATCCGCTTAACCTCATTTTCATCAGTATGACTGCCGCACGATGCAAGACTCATAATAATAACCGCCATCATAACCGATAAAACGATTATTTTAATCTTCATCTCCGTCCCCCTTATCTTCAATTAACGCAAGCGTATTTTCATCAAAATCTTCATTTTCATCGGTTTCATCATCGTCCTGCTGTGCAACATGAGCGAAATTGACAATGCATGAACCTTCGGACAGACGCATTACAATAACACCGGAAGCGGTTCTGCCGTACTGGGAAATTCCGTTTACCGGAGTACGGATTATTGTGCCGTCATTTGTGATAAGCATAAGGTCCTCGTTCATTGAAACAGCGGCAATTCCGGCAAGCTCTCCCGTTTTTTCATTGATACGGTGACAGATGTTACCCTGTGTATTGCGTCCCTTGGTTATAAACTCATCAAATGAAGTCAGTTTTCCATAACCATTTTCCGTGATTGTAACAAGCTGCTTTGAGTCATCGACAATAACCGCTCCCGCGACATAATCTCCCTCTGCCAGCTTGATTCCCTTTACTCCTGCGGCATTTCTTCCCATATCCCGGAGATTGGTTTCGCTGAAACGAGCCGCCTTTCCGCTTTTTGTAGCGATTATTATATCACTTTCACCACAGGTATGAAGTACGGACAGCAGTTCATCGCCATCATGGAGATTTATTGCGATTTTTCCGCCCTTCATGCGGTATTCAAACGCGGCAAGGGCAGTTCTCTTAACTATACCGAGCTTTGTTACCATTGTAAGTGACTGACCTTCTTCAAAACTGTTTACGGAAATTACCGCGGTTATTTTCTCTCCCTGCGAAAGTTCAAGCAGATTTACGATATTCGAACCTTTTGCGGTACGAGAGGCTTCGGGTATCTGAAACGCGCGCAGTGAATATACACGTCCGAGATTTGAGAAAAGTAAAAGTGTGGAGTGACTGTATGCCACTATTACATTTTCGATAAAATCTTCGTCCTTTGTCGCCATGCCGACGATTCCCTTACCGCCGCGTCTTTGTGCGGAATAGGTATCTGCGGGCTGACGCTTTATATATCCGGCATGAGTCATAGTAATAACGCAGTCATGCTTTTCGATTAAATCTTCGAGGATAATATCGTCCTCAGCTTCGACAATTTCAGTGCGGCGCTCATCTCCGAAACGGCGCTTGATTTCGAGCAGGTCATCGCGGATAATGCCCTTTATGCGGTTTTCATCGGCTAAAATCGCATTCAGTTCCGCTATGGTCTCGTATAATTTAGCGAGTCTGTCCTCGACTTTCTGACGTTCCATTCCCGAAAGGCGTCCGAGAGTCATATCAACTATTGCCTGTGACTGTGCGTCAGTCAGCGCAAAGCGTTCTTTGAGCGCTTCTTTTGCGTCATTCTGTGTTTCGCTTGAGCGGATAATCGCAATTACCTCATCAATATGGTCAATAGCGATTTTATATCCCTCAAAGATATGTGCTTCACTCTGAGCTTTTTCGAGATCGAATTTAATTCTTCTCGAAACCACCTGTTCCTGAAATTTTATATAACAGCTCAGGATTTGCTTTAAGGTAAGAACCTTAGGTTCGCCACCCACAATAGCGAGCATATTTACAGCACAGGTATCCTGTAACTGTGAGAACTTATAGAGCTGGTTTAAAATAACCTGACCGTTTGCGTCACGGCGGTAATCTATAACGATTCTCATACCGTCTCTGCCGCTTTCATCGGTTATTGCAGTGATTCCGTCGATTCTTTTTTCACGCACGAGGTCATCAATTGCTTCCACAAGCGCAGATTTGCTTACCTGATATGGTATCTCAGTTACGATTATACGATGTTTATCTTCCTCAACTTCGGCTTTGGAACGTACGGTTATTCTGCCTCTGCCGGTAGCGTACGCCTCATAAATTCCAGATGCGCCATAAATTGAGGCACGTGTAGGAAAATCGGGGCCTTTGATATGTTCCATTAATTCGGCAACTGTGGCATTCGGATTATCCATTAAACAGATTGTGCCGTCAATAACCTCGCCTAAATTATGAGGAGGAATATTTGTCGCCATACCGACTGCGATTCCCACTGAACCGTTTACAAGCAGATTCGGAAAACGAGAGGGAAGGACATCGGGTTCATTTAAGCGGTTATCGAAGTTGCGATTCCACTTTACGACATTTTTTTCGATATCGGTGAGCATATAATCCGCCAGTCGTGACATACGCGCTTCTGTATAACGGTAAGCCGCAGGACCGTCACCGTCAACGTTGCCGAAGTTTCCGTGACCTTCAACAAGCGGATATCTCAGTGAAAACGGCTGAGCCATTCTTACCATAGTCATATAAACGGCGGTATCTCCGTGAGGGTGATAACGTCCGAGCACGTTACCGACGGTAGTCGCGGACTTGCGGAAAGGCTTATCATAAGTCAGGTGGTCTTCATACATAGCATAAAGAATACGGCGCTGACCGGGCTTCATACCGTCACGAACATCAGGCAGGGCGCGAGATACGATAACGGACATAGAGTATTCGATAAAGGATTTTTTAACTTCCTTTTCCATCTCAATGCCGACAATTTTCTGGTCGGGGAATTCGATATTGATTTCTTGATTCTTTTTATCCATTATAAAATTCCTGTTTTAAAAATTTTTTTCTTTGAATGAAATTGTATTTGTCACTTAAAAATCTTCGGTAAATAAATATAATACTACATTAAATAAATATAATACTACATTATATATTATATACCAAAAACACATTAACTTCAATAGAAACTCAACTAATTCATTAAAGTTTACAATATAGACTACAAAAAACAGGAGATATACCAGTAAAATCAAGAAGTTTTTTATAAAGCCGCTAAAATGATACGCTTATTTCGCCCGAAGAAAATGATTCCGTCCGATTATCGTCAAATTTTACATTAAGCCGAAAATCATCGGCTATATCCAAAACCAAAACCTCATCAAAACCCCTGCCGTCTGAATAAATTATTTTAACTCGCCTGCCTGTAAGAAGTGAACGCTTCCTGTATTCGGAAATGATTGATTGAGGTTTCAAATCTGAATAAAGCTCCCAGTAATTTTTAATTATACAGGCAGTCAGGCGGTTTCGGATATCAAAAGTCAAATTTTCATTAGAGCATACCGAACCGGCTCTGTCACCGGCATTTTCGGCAAAATCCCCTCTCACCGATTCCGGTATTTTCACGTTTACACCGATACCGACAACCGCATAGCTTAGAGCGCCGTTTTCGGTATCAAAAGACGCCTCGGTTAAAATTCCGCAAACTTTTTTATCGCCGCAGTAAACGTCATTGAGCCATTTAATCGAGCACTGCACTCCGCATACTTCTTCAATGGCACGGCACACCGCAACGGCAGCGGCAGTTGTCAGCGGCAGCGTCTGAGCAGCTTCAATCTTCGGACGCAAAACAATACTCATATAAATTCCGGTTCCGGCAGGCGAATAAAATGCGCGTCCTAATCTCCCTTTGCCGTGAATCTGCTCATGGGCTATAATTATTTTTCCCTCATGCGCGCCGTTCTCAGCCGCTTTCTTTGCGGCATTATTTGTAGAATCAACGCTTTCCATAACCTCAATATCGAAATTAAAACCTGTGTCAGCCAATTTAAGATAATTATTTATATTATCAGCGGAAATAATATCGTTTTCAGGCTCAAGGCAATACCCTTTGTTTGTGACTGCGCTTATCAAATAACCGTCATTTTTCAGATTGCGAACCGCTTTCCATATTGAATTACGCGATACGCCGAGCGATGAAGCAAGTTCTTCTCCCGAAACAAAATCCCCGCGGCTTTTTTCCAAAAATTCAAGCACGCTTTTTTTTATATTTTTCATAAAATTATCACCGTCTTTTTAAACCGCAGGTTTGTTGCAAAATCCCGCGATATTTATTTATAAAATTATTTTAACGCAGATTTGGCAAACTGTAAAGATGAAATACCGCTTTATTTAAGATTGCCGACTAACGGATTTTTTATAAAAGCATTTGTATATTGAGAGTAATTAATATATAATATCTATAAAAAATTTGATTAAAGAAAAAGAGGTGTATTTTTATGAATTGCAGTGAGAGAGTAAGAAATTGTGTAAAAAGGTTAGGTATCGACCGCATTCCGGCAGGGCTGTTCGGCACCGGCTGGGATTATCAGCAGGGACTCGCCGCATATGTCGTCTGTTCAGATGTTGAGAGCATGTACCGCAAACTTGGTATAGATATCTGGCATATTGGCGGGCCGGCTTACAGAGGACCGATATTCAAGTATAAAAATCATGAATTCGGCAGTCCGATTGAATTATTCTATAATGAATACAATCCAGACCCGCCGTTTGCGAATTTGGAATCGGTTGAACAGGTGGAGGAATTCCCCGAAATTCATCAGGATTATTTCGACTATTCCTCATATCAAAAAGATTTGCAAGCTCACGATGATTTTGCGCTGTGCGGCTCGTTTAATATGGCGTTGTTCCACAATTACCTTTATATGTGCGGTCAGACTGACGGTTTATGCTATCTTAAATCAGAGCCGGATATCGCCAAAGCCGCTATAAACAAGATAACGGATTATTGGGTAAAAACGCTTGAATGGAATATACAGGCGTCTGAGGGAAGGCTTGTGATGATTGAAAACTGCAACGATTTCGGAACTCAGCGCGGAATGTTTATCAGTCCCGAGGATTTTCGGGAATTTTTCGCCCCCCCACTCAAACGGATTTATGATACCGCGAAAAAATATGATTTGCTTATGATGCAGCATTCCTGCGGCTCAATCTGTCCTATAATCCCCGATTTTATTGAAATGGGCGCGGATATACTCAATCCGATTCAGATAAGCGCGGCGGGAATGGAACTGCCGGAGCTCGTTAAAAAATACGGCGATAAAATAACGTTTTATGGCGGTCTTGACACGCAGTATCTTCTGCCGCAGGGACCGGAGTCACGTATTGAGCAGGTGACGCGCGATACAATATCTTCATTTTCAAAAAGCGGCGGATTTATTTTGTCCGGCTCACAGGGGCTTATGAATGATATCCCGTATTCACACGCTTTGGCTATGCTCAATCCCGAGCTTCGCACATTTTAATTTTACATAGACAAAATTTTAAGGGAGATGCAAACAACATCTCCCTCGTTTTTGACTTCTATACTTTATATAGCAAGATACAAGCCTCTGATAAATTGCTATTTTTATTCAAAGGATTATATTATTTATGATTATTATACCTTTTTTGAAATTCCTACGATTACGGATAATGACGCAATAATAAAAACATTAATTTCATTTTTTACTCCCATAAATTAAATAAGTTTATATATATGGGCTATTTATATTTTACAAATTATTCTAAATCAAATAAATAGTATTTTTATTTAATTTCTTCTTTAAGCGCGGCAAGTTTTTCATATAAATAATTATAGTGTTCGTCTGATTCTTTGAGTTCAGTCAGTCTATCCATGAAATATTCAATAATGTCTATATCAATATTATTTTGAATACATTCCTCAACTGTCATAGTTGCTACCCATTCTACATTAACATACATGTCAGGAGCTATTTCATAATTTATAGGAGGATAAGGATTTTCTCCATGAGCGTCATTGAATTCTGTTTCACTTTGTCTGTTAGCCGCGGCAAGCTGGTCACTTATAGGTTCAAGTATTGGTATTTCCGACTCGGAAATATCTGTATTTTTATTCGCCGATGATTCTAAATCGCTGTCATTATCCTTCGAAGAGCATGAATTTAATATTAAAAAAAATATAAGTACAACTATAATCGGTACTGTATGCCTTATTTTAAGCTGCATAATTCAATCCCTCTCTTAAAGTTTATTTTCCTTATATTTGTATTATAATGATTAGATTTATATTTGTCAATTATTTGTCCTGCGCATTAACATTACTGTCAAGCGCTTTCTTAAAATCAAAAAATAGATGATATGTTACTTTTTTGCACATAAAAGCGTATAAAAGTGACTTTTTACGCTTGAAAATGATGATTTTTTTCGATATAATCTAATAAAAGAAACTATTTATTTTCAAAAATATTTTTTAAAGCAGATTTTAATAAAAATATTGCACAACGAAAGGAAGTATCAGAAATGAAACTGCGCGCTCCTGCATATCCGCTGATTACCGTTGACCCTTACTTTTCCGTATGGTCAAATTCCGACCGCCTAAACGACAAAGAAACCGTTCACTGGACCGGTAAACCTAACCCGATAATAGGAATCGTTAATATTGACGGAACCGATTACTGCTTTATGGGCAAATCCGACTGCGAAAAGCTTCGTCAAACCGATGTAAGCGTTACCGCAACCGCTACTTTATACACATTTGAATGTCAGTCAGTCACACTGTATGCGGAATTTACCTCGCCGCTTCTTTTAAATGACCTCGATATACTCTCACGCCCTGTAAGCTATCTCTGCCTGAGAGCCGTTTCAAAGGATAATCAAAAGCACAACATCAAAGCAAAAATCACTGTTTCCGAGGAAATATGCCTCAATTATGCCGGAGAAGATGACGTTATAACCGAATCTTTTTCAAATAATGATATAAATTCAATCTCAATCGGAAGCGTAAAACAGCCCGTACTCGCTGTTTCCGGTGACGATATCCGCATAAACTGGGGATATTTTTATCTGTCTGCCGCAAACGCTCAAACCGAAACCGTATCTGTACCTGCCGGTGAAAAATCATATACACAGATATCCGCATCAATTGATATGTGTTCCTGCGGCGGCGATGTATTATTTACATTCGCGTATGACGATATCAAGTCAATGGTGTATTTCGGAGAACAGCTTTCTTCCTACTGGAACCGTAACGGCAAAAAAATAACCGAGGCAATCTCGGAAGCTCACGCGGATTATTATGTAATAAAAGATAAATGCCGTGCGTTTGACGACCGCCTGTTTATCGACGCGACACGCTGCGGCGGTGAAAAATATGCCGAAATTCTTGAGCTTGCTTACCGCCAGACAATCGCTGCTCATAAAGTATGCGTTGATACCGATGGTGAAATTTTATTTATCTCAAAGGAATGTTTCTCAAACGGCTGCGCGGCTACCGTTGACGTAAGCTATCCCTCAATCCCGCTTTATCTGATTTATAATCCCGAGCTTGTACGCGGAATGATGCGCCCTGTTATCAAGTTCGCGCGCACTGATAAATGGATATTCGATTTTGCACCTCATGACGCAGGTCAGTATCCGCTGGTAAACGGTCAGGTGTACAACGGAACCGATATAAACGGACAAATGCCGGTTGAAGAATGCGGAAATATGCTTGTCATGTTTGCGGCTGAGGCAATTGCGTCCGGCAAAACTGATTTTGCTGAAAAAAATCTCGATTTAATCCAAACATGGGTGAAATATCTCGAAGAAAACGGACGTGACCCCGCAAATCAGCTCTGCACCGATGATTTTGCCGGTCATCTCGCGCATAACTGTAATCTCTCGCTCAAAGCGATTATGGGAATATGCGGACTCGGACTCATATATAAAATGCTCGGAAAAAATGATGAGGGCGAAGCATATATCAATGAAGCACGTGAAATGGCGGCGGACTGGGCAAAGCGCGCGTCAAACGGCGACGGAAGCTATAAACTCGCATTCGACCGAGAGGGCACATATTCCATGAAATACAATATAATATGGGATAAGCTGTTCGGTACTGATATAATGAGCAGGGAAGTAATTGCCGCGGAATTTGCTTCATACCGCAAGCATATGAATAAATACGGAATGCCTCTCGATAACCGCGCGGATTATACAAAGAGCGACTGGCTTGTATGGTGTGCGGCGCTTGGAGCTGATAAAGATGATTTTGCCGCGTTTATCGAACCGCTGTGGGACGCATATAATTATTCGGTATCAAGTATACCGCTGACAGACTGATACAATACAGTTACAAGCACACAGGTAGGTTTCCAAAACCGAACTGTTCAGGGCGGATTATTTATAAAACTGCTTGACTACTATAAAAAAGTTAAATTTTAAAAAAGCGTATATAATTTGATTTTTGATGTACGTCTGACTTTGGAAAAAGTGTTGTTCCGACGGCAATCGTGCTTATAGGCTCATGCGTTTTCAGGGTAATCTGGGTTTATACCGTATTCGCTTATTTTGGTACGATATTCTCGCTTTATCTTTTATATATTGCGTCATGGGCAATTACGGCAACCGCAGAAATCATATATTTTACGGTTTGCTACAAACGAGAAATTTTAAATCCTTCAATTAAAGCCACGTGATTTTTGATTTTTTTAAATTTTATAGTTTCACACAAACAAATTAGGTGTAAGTATCCCTCTTTAAAACTTTTTCTTAATAGAAAAATGTTCAGAAAGTGAGTACTTACACCTATACTTTTTATAAAACAATATACAGCTAATTAATATTATATTTTATGCTGTCCTGTATTCTTTTTCGGTGAAGATATCGCTTTTTTTTCGCTTCATCTATGATTTTTTTGCGTTTTACATATAAATACAAACTCAAACCTGATGACAAACAAAAATATATCAGATAAAAAATATGATTAGGCATAAAAATCTGAAATCCGTATAATACAGATAACGAAAACGTAGCGAACAATGAATTAAACGCTGCCACTGGAATTCCTAAAATTACCCATGAGCCGAAAAAATTCAGCAGGCACGAAACCGCTGATAAAGCATAAAAATAATATAAAAATCTTAGTACACCATATGCCCCGACTTTCACCGCAACATATATAATCAAAGCGCTCATAATTATATAGAGCAGTGAAATTGCCATATATGTCCATTCAACCGGATAAAACCTATGCGCAAACTCATTCATGCTGTTATTTTTTTCCAAAAACAGCCGCACGCCAAAAAAGTGCCACCGATAATATATCCCGAATACCGGAGCGTTTATCAGAGCGCAGACGAGTATATTCATAAATGCCATCACAAAAAGCGTGATTTTAATTTTTTTCTTTCCGGCAGCGTACAGCACCCCGCCAATCGAAAGGGAAGAAAAAAATCCTAATACCGTCATATTTATTGACGATGTAAATAATTTAGGTTTAGCCAATCCGAAAAGCGGCGCGTTAAATACTAGGTTAAACGACTCAAGCCAACTGTTTGCCGGAAAATTTTCAAATGAAGTTCCGGTAAATATCGTTCTTATCGGAACAGTCAGCATAGATGACAATAACGGCAGGGTAAAAAACACGGCACAGAATCCCAGCTGTAATAAATCATCAGTTTTACATGAATAAACGATTATAGCCGTCCAAGCGACTATATAGAAAATACTTATAATAACATTAACCGGAAGTATAGCAAATTCACCGGCAGCCGCACCGGACAGATAATACCCCAAATTTATCAGTCCGATTCCGAACACGGCCAAGCCGGCTAAAAACAACAGAATCTTTCTCACGTCACAGACACCCGCAAATCCCATAAAATCATTATATATTAAGACGCAAAAAGAGCAAATTTAGTTTCTTAAATTTAATATTTTTTGTCTTTTATTTTTTAGTATTTTTAAAGTTATATTTTACAGTTTATTTATTAAACGGTGATTTTATCAGCCGAGCAATGTATCCGCGTCAGGTATTTGAGTTCCCTCAAACGAAACCTTAATCGCAGCGGCTTTTACCGCGATTTCCATTGCTCGCTTTACCGTTTCCGGATTTTTTGACACGCAGTTTTCAGCCGTGTCAAAAGCATAGCAGAGGAAAACCCCTAAAAATGTATCTCCAGCTCCGGCAAATCCTCTTACGGTAACTTTCGGGGGATATACGCGAAAAATTCCGGCATCTCCTACAAAAATCGCTCCATCTCCGCCCATTGTACAGATTACATTAGTTTTATACTCATCATGTATACGTGAGGCGCTGTCGATTATCTCGTCATCTGAGGTGAGTTTTTTGCCGACAAGCATTGACAATTCATACAGATTGGGTTTAATAAGGCATGGACCTGCTTTAATTCCAGTTGATAGAGCTTCTCCGTCGCAGTCAAGGACGCAGACGATTTTTTGGGATTTAAGGCGGGTTATTATATCAAAGTATATGGATTTGCTCATTCCGTTCGGCACACTGCCGCCCATTATGAATAATTTTGTGTCTGCGGCAAGTTCGTCTATTTTGGCGATAACCTCATCACATTCAGCCTTTGTGACGTCATTAGGCTCATTGAGTTCAGTGCAGGTGCCGTTTTCGTCGATTATTTTTATATTCATGCGGGTAGGAGCGGCTGTATTTATTCTTGAAATATTAAGCCCTTCTGAAATAAGCATTTTTTCAAACAAATCGCCGGTATCGCCTCCAAGGCAGCAGACAGCGTCGGATTTTATTCCGAATCTTTGCAGTACACGTGAGACGTTTGTGCCTTTGCTTCCGGGGGTAACTGATGCACGGGGAACTCTGTTAAGCTCTCCGATTTGAAAATTTGTGACGTGAATTGTGCGGTCGAGTGCCGGTGACAGTGTAAGAGTAGCGGTTTTCGGCAGTACCGCAGGAATATACTTCATAATTTCACCTTCTTTAATTTTGTTTTATTAAAAAGTTTTTTGAAAAGGGGGCTCCAAAAAATCATATATCAAGATTTTCAGCGTATTTTGCGTTTTCCTCAATAAACACACGGCGAGGTTCGACTTTATCGCCCATCAAAACCGAGAATATCTCATCACATGCCATAGCATCTTCGATTTCAACTTTAAGAAGTGTACGGTGTTCGGGGTCCATCGTAGTTTCCCAAAGTTGTTCCGCGTCCATCTCACCAAGACCTTTATATCGTTCAGCTTCAGCTTTTCCGCCCAATTCCTCAATTATGCGGTCACGCTCTTCATCACTGAATGCGTATCGTTCAGTTTTCCCTTTATAAACTTTATAGAGCGGCGGCTGAGCTAGATAAATATGACCTTCATCAATCAGCTTGCGCATATGGCGGAAGAAGAATGTAAGCAGAAGTATGCGGATATGAGAGCCGTCAACGTCCGCATCGGCCATTATGATTATTTTGCCGTAACGGAGCTTGCTTATATCGAAATCCTCTCCGATACCGCAGCCGAGCGCCTGAATTATCGGGATAAGCTGGGTATTCGCGTAAACTTTGTCAAGGCGGGATTTTTCAACATTCAAAACCTTACCTCTGAGCGGAAGTATCGCCTGAAACTTGCTGTTTCTGCCGTCCTTTGCGCTTCCTCCCGCGGAATCTCCCTCGACAAGATAAAGCTCAGTGAGTTCGCTTCTTTTATCCTGACAATCCGCAAGTTTTCCGGGCAAAGTTGAGCCTTCAAGCGCGCTTTTTCTGCGTGTAAGCTCACGTGCTTTTCTTGCTGCCTCTCTTGCTCTCGCCGCTTGAAGTGATTTATCCAAAATCGCCCTTGCGGTTGCGGGATTTTCCTCAAGGTATTCGGAGAGCTTTTCGTTTATCATGTTTTCCACAAACGGACGTATATCAGAATTGCCGAGTTTTCCTTTTGTCTGTCCTTCAAACTGCGCTTCGGGGAGCTTTACGCTTACAACTGCGCTTATTCCCTCAAGCACGTCATCGCTTGTAAGATTTTTATCATCTGCCTTGAGTATAGAATTTTTTCTTGCGTAATCGTTGAGTACTTTTGTAAGCGCGCGTTTGAATCCGGTTTCATGAGTTCCGCCCTCAACGGTATTTATATTATTTGCGAAAGTCAAGAGGGTGCTGTTGTAGCTGTCGTTGTACTGGAGCGCGATTTCAGCGGTGCGGTAGTCTTTTGTGTCTTTTATATAGATAATATCGGGGTGAACCGCCTCAACGTGCTTGACTTTGTTTATATGCTCAACGAATGATTTGATACCGCCTTCATAGTAAAGGTCGGTTTCAATAATGCCGTTTTCTTCTGTTTCTCCTTCGGTATCGCAGATTTGTTCATTTTCCGAATCCTCCTCATCAACTGAAATTTGGTCATCATTGGAAATTTCTGTGGCTTCTGTAAGTTTGCGTTCATCTCTGAAAACAATTTCAATTCCGGCATTGAGGAAAGCCTGTTCACGCAACCGAATAAGCAACGTATTATAATCGAATACGGTTTCCTCAAAAATTGTGCTGTCCGGCATGAATCTGACGTAAAGACCGTGAACTGGCAGTCCGTCCTCACCGATTTCAGCTTTTCCCTCGCATTTGAACGGACGTGCGACATGACCTCGTTCAAATCGTTCAGTATAGCGCATTCCGTCATAGCAGTTGTCAACTTCCATCCATTCAGACAAGGCGTTTACGACACTTGCGCCGACACCGTGAAGACCGCCGGAAATCATATAACCGCCGCCGCCGAATTTTCCTCCGGCATGGAGTACGGTAAATACGACTTCAAGTGTAGGTATACCCATTTTGTGGTGAACCGCACTTGGTACGCCTCTACCGTTATCGAGGATAGACGCAGAACCGTCTGCATGAAGGGTAACAATTATTTTATCACATTCGCCTGCCATCGCTTCATCGATTGAGTTATCGACAATTTCATAAATTAAGTGATGCAAACCACGGATTGATGTTGAGCCGATATACATTCCGGGGCGTTTGCGAACTGCCTCAAGTCCTTCCAACACTTGAATTTGATTTTCATCATATGAGGATTTTTCAACAGTATCAGAGTTGCCTTCTTGTATATTGTTTAGAATTTCGTTTTCTTGCATTGTGAATCCTTTCGGTAAAATATCTATACTTTTAAGCTTTTTTGCAATCTGTTTTGATATATTTCAAAAATTTAAATGGCAAAACTTGCTTTCTGAAACTTTTTCTCTTTTTCGAAAGAGAAAAAGCTTCACCAAAAAGAGAAAACTTCTGCTGCCCTTCGTTCCTTGATTAAGCCGATTTTGTACGAACCGTTTGCAATTCCCGATTTACTGAGTGCTTTTGCTTGCCTAATAAATTATGATATATTAGTGTCCGTATATAAATTCGCTAAAACATATCACGTTCAGAGCGGGATTTCAAAGATTGAGCGGATAGCTGGGTGAAATAGACCTTATCGTCCGAATCTGATTTTTGATTGTGAGATTTATATGAATATTGTTGCCTTTTTGAGGTAAGAATAAACGATTTCGGGATTTCATCGCCCACGATAACCGCACGCCCGCTTTTTTCCGCATTTCTGAGAAAATCACGTGTCGCACCGCTCACAGCTCCGCCATCGATATCAAAAATCCCTATAATATCAGATTTTTTTACGCTGACATCAAATCCGCAGTATAAAAACATAACATCACTCCCGCTTAATCATTAATTGTATTTCCGTTTGATACACGAATTATATTGACGCCGGCAACAGACGAAAAAAGTTCGTCTTCGCATGAGGTCACAATAACTTGACGGTCACGCAGTTCGCTTAAAATAAATGAACGGCGTCGCAAATCAAGTTCGCTTAACACATCGTCAAGCAAAAATACGGGATATTCGCCGGTATCCGCTTTTGAAATTTCTCCCTCAGCAAGTTTCATTGCAAGTGCGACCGAACGCCGCTGACCTTGTGAGCCGTAAAGTCTAGCAGGTTTTCCGTTTACGGTTATGTCTATTTCATCGCGGTGAATTCCAAAAAGTGTGGAACCATATCTGATTTCGCGCTCAACGTGCGAACCGAGCATATCCAAAAATTTAGAATATATATAATCCTCGTCATCATAGCTGCCCTCTCCGCAGCCGCAGCGATACCGGATTTTTACTTCTTCACGCTGATTTGTCATTGCGTCGAAGTACTGCTTCACGCACTCGTCAAGCCGATTTATATAATCCGATCTCATTTTTGCTATTGAAGCAGAGATACGTGCTAGCTGCTCGGAATATACGTCAAGCGTGTCGATAATCATAGAGGGCGTCATAGCGCCGTCACGCGCCGATTTAAGCAGCGAATTGCGTTCCCGCAGTATACGGGCATACCTTGACAAAAACGCGATATATACGGGCTTTAGCTGCGACAGAGCTATGTCGATAAAAGAACGGCGCAGAGCAGGTCCGTCATTAATCAGCGAGAGATTTTCGGGACAAAACAAAA
>CALWTV010000170.1 GCA_944384555.1 uncultured Clostridia bacterium
CAATCTGAGCGCCCAGGATTTTCAGCGATTTTTTATCCCAAATAGCTTTAATTGACATATTTGTAGCGCCGGGATAGTATGACGCATGAGAGCCGGAATAGGTATATGTTTTGTCATAATCGATACCGGCAGCGGCAGCGGATTTTTCGTTCAGTCCGGTAGTAGCCACAGTCATATCAAAAATCTTGAGTACCGCAGAGCCTTGAGTTCCAGTGTATTCGCTGTTTAATCCGCAGATATTGTCAGCGGCAATGCGTCCCTGTTTGTTTGCGGGACCGGCAAGCGGAATGAATGCGGGATTTCCGGAAACAAAGTCTGTAACCTCTATTGCGTCACCTACTGCATAAATATCAGGAACATTTGTCTGCATATGTGTATTTACAATAATGCTTCCGCGGCGGTTGAGATTAATGCCGCAGTCTGCCGCGAGCTTGGTTTCAGGGCGTACGCCTACCGACATAATCAGCATATCTGCCGCAATAGTGCCTTTTTGCAGCTCAACGTTTAATTTATCGCCGCTTTCGTGTATTGCTTTGACACCGTTGCCGAGATAAAGCTTTATGCCGCTTGATTTAATATAACGGTGAACGTCAGCTGCCATATCGAAGTCAAGGGGAGCGATTAAATGGTGGGCAAGTTCAACGATTGTAACGTCAAGACCAATTCTTTTGAGATTTTCCGCCATTTCGACGCCGATATATCCGCCGCCTACTACAACAGCAGAAGAGGGATTTTTTTCCGAGATATAAGATTTGATTTTCATTGTATCGGGTATATTGCGCAGAGTAAATACACGTTCACTGTCAATACCCTCAATATTGGGGCGAATTGGTTCAGCTCCGGGAGAGAGAATCAGTTTATCGTAAGATTCGTCATATTCTTTTCCGGTTTCGGTATTGCGGACTGTAACCGTTTTTTTATCCGGATTTATTGCCATTGCTTCACTGCAAATTCTTACATCTACATTAAAGCGGCTTTTAAAGCTCTCGGGAGTTTGAAGCGTGAGATTTTTTTTCTCTGTTATCTCACCTCCGATATAATAAGGCAGACCGCAGTTTGCGAATGAAACGTATCCACCGCGTTCAAGCATAACTATTTCGGCATTTTCATCAAGTCTGCGAAGTCTTGCCGCTGCCGAAGCACCGCCGGCAACACCGCCTATAATTAAAGTTTTCATTAAATTCACCCTCCGATTTATATTTTATATTCATTAATTTTTATGAGTCTATTTTATCACTGATTTGATTTCTGTAATTTAGTCACAGATTTTGCCTGGCAGATGAGTTGTGTCATAGTGCCCATAGGACAGTATACGCACCATGAGCGCGGTTTAAATAAAACCATTTCAAATTTTTCCGCCTTTTCATGATTTTATTTTTTATGTGATGCAACTTTGTAATATTATGATATGAATTATAGCGGAAAAAATTTTTATGTTCAGTGATTTAGTCACGGGTAAATTATTTTTTATTAAAGTTGTTTAATATGTCAATGGCCTGTTCTTTTGTCTGAGCGTAATGATATTCGGAATAATGTACGCCGGCAGGAATTTCACGATATATACCGCAGCCTGGCATTTGTCCGCACTTTCCTTTGAATTTTGATAGTGATTTGTAAGTTGTGCTTTCATCGCGGCAGAGGTTGAGCATTTTTAAATTTGGAATTTTTATCAGACCGTCCCATTGATGGTCGGCATTTGCGCAGCAGTGAATTCCGATACCATTATATTTTTCCGAAAACTCAATTAGTTCAGGTTCAAAGAATTTATGAAACATATCGGAATTTACTGAACCGATTTCATCTTCCGATACTGTAATTCCATACGGCATGTAATATTCGGGATAATGCGCTATGAATTCAGTACCGTAACGTTCAAACCACATATCAAAAAATGAGAACATAAATTCACGTATTTTTTGTGAAAGTTCAAAAACGGCTTCGGGTTCATCATAAAGCGCAGGGAAAAAATCGTTTTTATCCCAGATAAGCGCGGCGATATCCATAGGAGTTTGAATATCAGGCATTCCGAGCAGGGCGTCTTTTCCGGCGCGCGCAAGGAGTTTATCGGCCATATCAAATAATATTGTGAGTTTTGTATCTTCTATGCGAGGAATTTTTATTTTTGCGGCTTCTTCCGGGGTATGAACAAACGGAATTGCGAATGGATTATCATTTAAGGAGCGGTATACGGAACAACCGAAAGCTTCAGCGAAAATTTCCGTTCCGGTAACAAGAGATAAAAACGGTACTCCGTCATCATGCAGCCATTCTATGCTTTCGCATTTGCGCATATACCGTTCATATGCCCAATTTATACGGTCGTCAGCGTATTCCCACCAGAGCAGGGGGCGAGGCGGTACTCCTTCCGAATAATCGATAATTATAAGGCGGTCAGTATCGCTTTCGGGATTGAAAAAATCGATATGACGTTGTTTTCTTGTATTAATGTCCTTAACTTTCATGATATTTTACCTCACACATTCAAGAATGAGTACCCAGTCACAGCCTTTTCCTTGAGAAGGAGGAGCAACAACGGTTTGTCCGTGGGGAGGCAGAACGGCGAAAAGTTCTTCTTCTCCAGTACGAGGATTATACCATATCGCTTTAAGTGAATTTATATTTTCAAATGCGGATAAATTTACCTTAAACGGAATTCCGAGAGGGGAGTATATAAATCCGTATCCATTTCCGGAACCAGCAGTCATATGAGCCATTCCCTCAAAATTTTCTGCAATAAGTGATTTATTGGGTTTAAATGAAAAATAATCGTATTTTAAACGTAGGTTTTTTACGTGCTTTATCTGTTCAGCTCCGGTATGAGTCAGCGCATCTTTCCAAATATACGGGAAATATGAATTTGCTTCACGGTTCATGCTCCAGATACAGTGATTGCCGTAAGTATGACCGCAGGCACCTGACAATACATTCCAGTACGCATTTTGACGCACATCATCACAATTCCAGTAATAGCCTATTTTGTCATTAAAGCAAGCGGGATGGTCTTCATATCTTGGCTCAGAATCAAGAAAAGGCTTTTCGAAAGTACATGCCATTTTTTCCATTACAGAATCGCTTTTGTAACATAAATCTACACCGTGTCCGGTTTGTGAGGTGTGAAAATCAATATATTCCGCATCACCGACAAAATCAGTGGAACATCTGCCGCCGACGGGGTGGAATGTAATGAGATGATAAGTATCTTCTTCACGAATTCCTTTCGCCATGGAATCTATGATTTTTCTATGATTTTCTTCAAGCGGACGGTCGCCGCCTAACATCCAAATGATATTAGGATTATTTTTATATCGATTTGCCAGCCATTTTCCGTATGTATAAGCATTTTCACAACTGAATACGACAGGTCCTTTTCCCCAACAGAGATTTATTTTATCTCCCCAAGTCGGCAGAATTGTCATAAATATATTATATTTTTCAGCGGTTTTTATGATATAATCGACGTGATTCCAGTAAGAGTAGTCACCGGAGCAATCAGGTTTTTCGGGGTCTGGCATATTGTCCGTAAATAAAAATGGAAGTCTTCCGTAATAATTAGGTACAGTTAATCCGTCAAATTCAGCAAGTGCGACAGCCTGAACTGCGGTAAATCCCTGACGGCTTCTTTCGCTTAAAAAATATTCAGCTTCTTCACGGCTGAGTTTGTGAAAAAGTTCCCATGCGGTGTCACCTAAGTAGAAAAAGGGTTCTCCGTTATCAAACGCAAGATATCTTCCGTTTACCTTAAGTTTCAGCATATGAAATCTCCTTTCCGCTTTATTTAATGAAATTATTTTTTTAACGCCTGTGAAATCATTGCGAAATAATTTTCATCTGGGATATATTCAGGCACGCTGTTTCCGGTTCCGAGAGCATATCCGCCGTATTTCATTCCTTCTTCAAGAAGTTTTGAGGCTCTTTGTGCGATTTCATCAGGTGATTTTGTAACCATAAAATTCACATCAATACCGCCGAGTACTGCGATTTTACCTTTTAAATCGGAATATGACTGTTCTATCGGTTTTATATTGTCCTCGTATGAATGGCGCGCGTCATATTTCATATCGTATATAATATCGTCAATAATGTTGTCAAAATAACCGCATGAATGAAGTATAACAGGTTTTCCTGCGCTGTGAGCGAGCTCTGCGATTTTTTTGTGCCACGGAAAGACGAATCTTCTCATATCATCTGTGGAGAGCATTGTCTGAGTATTAAATCCCCAGTCGTCATTTGATATGACTGCACCGACAAAATCTTCATGTATCGACATATCGTAATATTTGAGCAGCGACGTTCCGACTTTTTCAAAAATATCATATACAAGCTGTTCATCATCGTAAATCATCATACAGAGATTTTCATATCCGACTAAGTCAATTACGTTTTCGAGTACGCCGCCTGGACCATATGGAATTACTTTCATGCCTTCGGGCAGATATTCGGGGATTTTTTTGTATTCATCAAGTGAATAGTCAGCAGGATTTCTCCATTTGAATTTATCAAAGTCGGCTTTGTTTGAAATCAAGCTGTCATTTATTGAAATAGTGTTTGCGCTTTTGTGATGGTAGTCGCAGAACGAAAATCCGCTTGGGTGAACTGTGGCATAGTCATATCCCGCGCTTTCAAATGCCTTTATGCATAGCTGGGTATATGAAAATCCGTCGCTGTTTTGAACAAGTTTTGAGTAAAGCCTGCCGTTTAAGAAAAATTCAAATAAAGTCGGGCGAGAGGGGATTTTACATGATAAGACCGCCTCCATATTTCTGAAATCCGGCTTTCGGTTTTCTGGTTTGAACATAGTGTACATAATAAAGCTCCGTTCTGTTATTTTGATTTATTATATATTTGCCACTATTTTATCAGACTTTGTTTAATTTGTCTATGATTATTTGGATAAATTCAATAAATTTTGTTAAAAAAACTCTCAGGCTAAAACATAAATTATTTTAACCTAAGAGCTTTTTATTTTAAATAATCAATTAGTCTGCGCCGTATGAATCGATAGGCTCATTTGCGATAACGCGCTTTGTATCGTTAATGATTTTGTCAACCGAATCGCGCAGCACGTAAAACTCACCATCTCCGTTTATTGTGACTACCGCACGGCGTGTGGAGTATGGGTAGAATTTATAAACGGTTGTGTTTCCTTTACGTGTAGTTACCGTATAGGTAAGTGCGCAGTTGTTTTCATCCGCGATAAGAGCGTCAATTTCTTCCTCAGTAATTGTAGCATAATCTTCAATTGAGATTGTAAGTAGTGTCTTGTAGAACTGACGGAAATTGTATACATCTTCAAATTGACCTGCCGTGTCGCTGACTACAACAAGTTCTTCGCCTTCACCGCTAAGATGATACGTATCGGTAATTTCAGGGCTTTCGATTTTCATGGTTTCAACTGTGTTGATATTCATCTGGAATATCGGGCGTTCAATCCACTTTATCAAATCCCATTCAAGGAAATTGAATGTTTCTGACGATACTGTCGCGATAAGGTCAAACAGAGATGACAATACATAATAGTTTCCGTCCTCCTGTTTTTCGCTTATCATTATCAGATATTCGTATGTTTCACCGGTTTCCTGAGATGGATAAGTGAAATATATTGTATATGCTGGATTTTCAAGTCCGGTTTCTTCGATAGCTTCCTCGTCAACACCGAGTTTATAGCAGCTATCGCCAATAAGGGTGGTAAATTTGGAGAGTACTTCGTAATAAGTCGTTGATGAAGGAGTATAAGGTGCGGGATAATTAAGACGGTGTTCAATTAACGCATCTTCATTGAATTGTTCTTCTTTGGGTACAGTGCCTACGGATATAAACAATTCCTCACCTTTCATAATGTTGAAGTTATCGATATAGAAGTACGTGTTTGAATCGACTCCCGTCATGATTACAGGCTGTACCATTGACTCAATCGGCGAGAGTACCGTATCTTTAAGCGTGGTGTCAAGTACGTAAACAGCGTTTCTGCCTTCATACATACAATAATATCCGCCGCCGGTCAGAAGTTCCGCACCGACATATACTTTATGTTCTGTTCCGTCAAGCGTGGTCAGAATATAATATGGCAAGTCATTTGATGTGTCAAGTCCGTAATCTATAAGCTGCTGTTCGGTCGCGTCCTCAACAACCTTCAATTTTGAGAGGGTATATCCGCATCCTACAACAAGCGATGAGAATTTTTCCGGGTCATAAGGAACTCCCTCAAAGCCTTCTATCTGAAAATTGTCGTTTGCGTCGCGGTAAAATTTATAGTCGCCATATTCATTATGAACAAAAATAGATTGCATTTCACTTTTTTCAATCTGTGGGAACATCATGTATCTGTCTGAGATACCGATTTCCTCTCCCGCCTGAGTTTCAAGCGGAACGGTGGTTTCTTCTTCAACTTTATTTACAAGCGGAGTTACCACAAACAAATAAAGTCCGAGCATTACTGCGACTACAATGGTAAAGATTAATATAAGCTTTTTTTGTTTTCCTATCATGCGTGTTTTCTCCTAATCCAGATAACTACTCCGCATACGCCGAGAATTACCGGGAGAGTTACTGTAACTGCGATTGTCCATTGATTTGCTTCTGCGGTTGTAATATCAAGCTCAAATGTTTCAAGCACCTTGAATTCGAGGTCTGCGGGAACTTTTTCTTTACCCATGCTTCTCATTGCGGAGTAGAGAATATCGCTGTTAGCATAAGTGTTCGACATAAGATAGCTGTTTGTCGCAAATCCTGTACTTCCGCAGGCGATTACATATGAGTAGTAATACTCGTTGTCAATAATTCGGGTTTCACGTGTAAGCGTCATAAGATTGTATTCGCCAGTTCCGATTGTTTCACCGTTTTCAATCAAATCAGCGGTATCGTATGTTTTGAGTACAACAGAGGTATCACGTGTAGTGCCTGTAAATGAACGCTGGTCATAGAGCAGTTCAATCGGCATTGCATTGCGGACGATAGTTTTAGGCATTGTGGAAAGCTCGGCTATATCCTTATAGAGCGAGGCGGCAAGATTATCAGATGTGTAGTTTGCGACAAGTGATAAGCCGTCTGTGGAAATTGCGTGTGCGGTATCCTTGAGAGTAGTGTTATGCTGGAATTTTATGCCCCATTCCTCAAGGAATTCATTCAAATTGGTGAGTGATTCAGTTTTTTCAGGGTCTGCGAATACGATAAGCGTTCCGAAATAGTCAAGGAAAGTGTCTACTTTGGCGATTTCGTTCATGCTTTCATCTTCGGCCTCAGCGCCGAGAAAATCGTATACGGGATTATTGATTATAAGGAAGCGCGCGTCTTTAGAAATTTCCTCTTTAGTCAAATCGATTGGGCGCACGTCATATCCGGCTTCATAGAAAAGGTTTATAAGTGTAAGGGCGTC
>CALWTV010000171.1 GCA_944384555.1 uncultured Clostridia bacterium
GACGTTCCGTTATCGTTGTCGGACCGAGCCTTAAAATTTATCAGTGCGGTCTGCCTAAGGAAATGGCTCTCGAACTTTTCAAGCCGTTCGTTATGAAACGCCTTGTTGAAACTCAGAAAGCTGCTAATATAAAAGAAGCAAAGAAAAAGGTAGAACGTGTAAATCCTGAAGTTTGGGACGCACTCGAAAACGTAATCAAGGAACATCCCGTTCTGCTTAACCGTGCGCCTACACTTCACCGTCTGTCAATTCAGGCATTTGAACCAGTGCTTGTTGAGGGTAAGGCTATAAAACTTCATCCGCTGGTTTGTAAAGCATTTAACGCGGACTTCGACGGCGACCAGATGCCGGTTCACGTTCCGCTTTCCGCAGAAGCGCAGGCTGAGGCAAGATTCCTTATGCTTTCTGCAAATAACCTTTTAAAACCTGTTGACGGTAAAGCAATCGCTACACCTTCTCAGGATATGGTCCTCGGTTCATTCTATCTTACACTTGACAAAGCAGGTGAACCGGGAGAGGGAAAAGTATTCCGCGATTTCAATGAAGCTATGATGGCATATGAAAACGGATATCTCGGAATTCATGCTCCGATTAAAGTAAGAGTTACAAAAGAAATTGACGGGGAAATGGTATCGGGAGTTATCGATGCCACACTCGGCAGACTTATATTCAATAAATCAATTCCGCAGGACCTCGGATATGTTGACAGAACAGACCCAACTAAGAAACTTGACCTTGAGATAATGTTCGTCTGCGGCTCAAAACAGTTATCCAACATAGTTGACCGCTGCATTAAGAATCATGGTTTTGCGGTAACAGCAGCCGTGCTTGACGAAATAAAGTCTATGGGCTTCAAATATTCTACACGTGCGGCAATTTCGATTTCCGTTGCCGATATGACAATCCCGCCGGAAAAATATACTCTTGTAGAGGAAGCTGAAAAGCAGGTCGCTAAAATCGGAAAACACTTCCAGCGCGGTGAATTGTCCGAAGATGAACGTTATAAAAGCGTCATTAATGTTTGGGAAGATGCCACAAAGAAAATTATTGATGCACTCCAGAAAAACTTTGACCGCTATAACCCAATTAAGATGATGAGTGACTCTGGTGCCCGTGGTTCTGTAACACAGATGCGTCAGCTTGCCGGAATCCGTGGTCTTATGTTTGCGACAAATGGTAAAACGATGGAAATTCCGATTAAATCAAATTTCCGTGAAGGTCTTAATATACTTGAATATTTTATGGCTGCCCGCGGTGCTCGTAAATCACTTTCAGATACCGCGCTTAAAACCGCAGACTCAGGTTATCTTACACGTCGTCTTGTTGACGTTTCACAGGACGTTATTATTCGTGAGCAGAATTGCGGAGCAACTCACGGTATTTGGGTTTCTACAGTCAAAGACGGCGATGACATAATTGAACCTTTGGCTGATAGACTCCTCGGTCGTTTTGTTATTGGAGATGTTGTAAATCCTCAGACAGGTGAAGTTATTGTTGAAAATGATACAATGATAACTGAATCTCAGGTAAAGGCAATTATTAGCGCCGGAATTGAAAAAGTACACATACGCACAGTTCTTCAGTGCCGTTCAAAACATGGTGTATGCGCTCATTGTTATGGTTCTGACCTTGCAAGTGGCGATCCGGTCAATGTTGGTGAAGCTGTCGGTATAATCGCGGCACAGTCCATTGGTGAACCTGGTACTCAGCTTACAATGAGAACGTTCCACACGGGCGGTGTTGCCTCTGGTGCCGATATTACTCACGGTCTTCCGAGAGTCGAGGAGCTGTTTGAGGCGAGAAAACCGAAAAAGACTGCTATTATTGCCGAAGTCAGCGGATTTGTTACAATACAAGATGTAAAACGTCTGCGCAATATAATTATAAAGAGCGAAGAAACCGGCGAAGATATAGTATATCAGGTTCCGTTCGGTATGCGCATAATTGTTGATGACGGCGGATATGTTCAGCGCGGTCAGGCACTTACCGAAGGTTATATGAGCCCTGCCGATATTCTTAAAATCAACGGACTTGATGCGGTTTATGATTATATTATCCGTGAAGTTCAGAAAGTTTACCGTTTACAGAATATCGAAATCAACGATAAGCATATCGAAGTTATTTCACGTCAGATGACACGCAAAGTAAAAATCGATGATGCGGGAGATACTACATTGCTTGTTGGTTCAATGGTTGATATCACTGAATTTGAAAGCGAAAACGATGCCGTTGCAAAACGCGCAGAAGAAGATAAAACGCTTAGATATGCAACAGCTTCTCCTGTATTGCTCGGTATTACAAAAGCATCATTGCTTACTGAATCCTTCCTTTCAGCTGCTTCATTCCAGGAAACCACAAAAGTTCTTACAGAAGCTGCTATCAAAGGTAAAGTCGATAATTTGATGGGACTTAAAGAAAACGTTATTATAGGTAAGCTTATTCCTGCCGGAACCGGTATGGAGTGTTACCGCAACGTTCAAATTGTTAAAAATGATGAACCGTCAGAAGATGAAGAAATTTCTCAATCTGATGATATAATTGCGTAAGTTTGTCTGTATGTGGGTGAGAGAAGAATTTTTTTCTCACCCTTTCTCTTAATTTAATCGCGAATATTTCTACATTATTTCAAAAATAATGAATGAAATGGATATCATATTGCAAATAATATAAATTGAAAAAAAATAAATTGTGCAAATGAGAGAAAATTCGCCTTTGTTTTACAGTCGCTTGACAAATATGTTGAAGAATGATATAATACTATGTACGCAAATTGGATTTGTGTTGTAAATATGAATACGTCCGTTTCTTTCTTTAATTTTGAGTTTGAATCGGTTGTAGATAAACAATTATAATAATCTAAAAGAAGGAGGTAAACAGAGAAATGCCAACCTTTAATCAGCTGGTTAAACAGGGCAGAACCAAATCGGTTTATAAATCAAAAGCTCCTGTACTTCAGCGTGGCTTCAATACAATCAAAAATAAGCCCATTGACCAGAGCTGCCCTCAGAAAAGAGGCGTATGCACTAAGGTTACTACTACCGCTCCGAAAAAGCCTAACTCCGCTCTTCGTAAAATTGCCAGAGTAAGACTTACAAACGGTATGGAAGCAACCACCTATATTCCCGGTATCGGTCATAACCTTCAGGAACACTCCGTCGTTCTCATCAGAGGCGGTCGTGTACGTGACCTGCCTGGTTGCCGTTATCACATAATCCGCGGTGCACTTGATGCTCAGAGCGTGGCAAACCGTAATCAGGGACGCTCAAAGTACGGCGCAAAGCGTGCTAAGAAGAAATAATTTAGCGCATACAAGGACTTAAAAAAATTTCCCTGTTCCGTTTTCGGCGATTATCGATTATTATAATTGTTTATAACGGACACTGATGCGGAATGTTTTTCGAGTACCTATGATTTCATATATTTTTAATGAAGGAGGGAAGAACAGTGCCGAGAAGAGGTAGAATTTCAAAAAGAGATGTATTACCGGATCCTCTGTATAATTCTAAGCTTGTAACAAAGCTTATAAATAATATAATGTATGACGGCAAGAAGGGTGTTGCTCAGAAAATTGTATACGATGCATTCGCAATCGTAGAAGAAAAAGTAGGACAGAATCCCCTTGACGTATTCTCAGAGGCTCTTGAAAATGTTATGCCGGTTCTTGAAGTTAAGGCTCGCCGTGTAGGTGGTTCAAACTACCAGGTTCCTATGGAAGTAAGACCTGAAAGACGTCAGACTCTTGGTCTTCGTTGGATTACAACGTACAGCAGAACTCGTGGCGAAAGAACAATGGCAGAAAGACTCGCAGCTGAAATTATGGACGCTAAAAACAGCGCCGGCGGAGCTTTCAAAAAGAAAGAAGAAACTCACAGAATGGCTGAAGCAAATAAGGCTTTTGCTCATTACAGATATTAATCTCATGTGCCCGTATAATTTTATATTATCAAGGGCTTTATGTAAAATATAATATTAAAAATAAAAATAATACGAGCTGTGTATCAGCCGTTTGTTTGGCGCATTTGATTTACGCCGCCGACCGGCTAAGTTCGATTTTTGTATGTAAATTCTTGAATTTTTCGAAATTTACAGTCGAAAGAGCCGGTTCGTTGTCCCCCCGAAAGGAGAAACCATATAAATGCCAAGGGAATATTCACTTGAGAATACCCGTAATATCGGTATCATGGCTCACATAGATGCCGGTAAAACGACCACTACCGAACGTATCTTATTCTATACAGGTAAGACACATAAAATGGGTGAAACCCATGAAGGCGGCGCTACCATGGACTGGATGGAGCAGGAGCAGGAGCGCGGTATTACTATCACCTCCGCTGCTACAACTTGTTTTTGGAAGGGCAACCGAATTAATATTATTGATACCCCCGGCCACGTTGACTTTACGGTTGAAGTTGAACGCTCTCTGAGAGTTCTTGATGGCTCCGTAACTGTTTTCTGTGCTAAGGGCGGTGTTGAACCTCAGTCAGAAACCGTTTGGAGACAGGCGGATAAGTACGGCGTACCGCGTATGGCTTATATAAATAAGATGGATATTATGGGCGCTGACTTCTATCGTGTTGTTAAAATGATGCACGAAAGACTGAAGGCTAATGCAGTTCCGATTCAGCTGCCGATAGGCTCTGAAGACAGCTTCAGAGGCATTATCGACTTAATCAATATGGAAGCCGATGTTTATTACGATGACCTCGGTAAGGATATGCGCGTTGAGCCAATTCCGGACGATATGAAGGAAATCGCTGAAGAATATCATAACAACCTTATTGAAGCTGTATCCGAAACCAGTGATGAACTGCTTGAAAAATATCTCAGCGGTGAAGAACTTACAGTTGAGGAAATTAAATCTGCTATTCGCAAAGCAACAATCAGCAATGAAATAGTTCCTGTTGTATGTGGTACTTCATACAGAAATAAGGGAGTGCAGAAATTGCTTGATGCTGTGGTTGAATATATGCCTTCTCCTTTGGATATTCCGAGTATAAAAGGAATTAATCCGGATACAGAGGAAGAAGAAACTCGCCCGGCAAGCGATACAGAACCTTTTTCTGCTCTTGCATTTAAAATCATGACTGACCCGTTTGTTGGAAAGTTATGTTTCTTCCGTGTATATTCAGGTACAGTATCAGCTGGAACTACCGTTTATAATTCAAATAAAAAAGTAAAAGAGCGTTTTGGACGCATTCTTCAGATGCATGCAAATGATAGAAAAGATATCGATATCTGTTATTCAGGAGATATTGCGGCTGTTATAGGTGTTAAAAACACAATAACAGGAGATACTTTCTGTGACGAAGCTCATCCGATTATTCTTGAATCG
>CALWTV010000172.1 GCA_944384555.1 uncultured Clostridia bacterium
CTATTAAATGCAATGTGCACGGCTATTTTCGAACATGTCTTTTCAGATGATCTTATGCGAGAGGAAACGCACGATTTTTCCGAAAACGAAAATTTGCAAGCAAGGCTAACGCATTTGCTTTATCACCTAAAAGATAAACAACGAGATATTTCAAGTATCCTATCTGGCGACAGTAGCGATCTCTTTATACGATATTTCAAGAACTACCTAACGGAAATGTTTGCAAAACAAACTGCTGAATTTTTTTTTACAGCTCCGAAGGATTATGTGTTGAATCACTATGTGAGCAGTTTTGCTGAAACGGTTAAATGGTGGGTGGAAAAAGACATGTCGTACTTGCCGGAAGAAATCACCGAGTTTTATATGAATATCCAAAGAGAACAGGCATTTTTCCTACAATAGGGTTTGGATAAAATCGCTACTGACATCTGAAAGCTATTTTTTGATTTTAGTCAATACTAAAAGGGTTGTTTAATGTAAGATTTAAATTCTTTAGATATTTATCTTGAATATATTCTTAGGACAAGAATGTAGTTGTGGGTTAAAGTCCAACAGCCAAAAAGAGCGTGGCATCTTTTTTAATCCTTCTTTAAAAAAAGCCTTTATATTACTTTGTTAAGCAATATAAAAGCTTTTCTATTTCTAAATAAATTTGGATAAAAAGTTGTCAACAAACTTACAAAGAAGGTAACTGATAATTCTTTTTATTTATACATTATCCTTTTCCAAGTATTGCATCCAAGTCCTGTTCCGGAGCGGTTATTGGTTGAAGTCCATAGGTATCGACAAGCATCTTTACTACCGTCTCTGAAAGGAATGCTGGCATTGTTGGTCCAAGATACATATTTTTAACACCCAAAGCTAATAAGGTTAAAAGAATACACACCGCTTTTTGCTCATACCATGACAACACAAGAGTCAATGGTAATTCGTTGACGTCACATTCAAATGCTTCCGCTAATGCAAGTGTTACTTTTATTGCACTGTAAGCATCATTACACTGTCCCATATCAAGAATTCTCGGCAATCCGTCTATCTCTCCGAGGTCAAGGTCATTAAACCTGTATTTCCCGCAAGCAAGCGTAAGCACAAGAGAATCCATGGGGGTCTGCTTTACAAACTCGGTATAATAATTACGTCCCGGATGAGCTCCATCACAGCCTCCTACTAAGAAAATGTGCCTAATTTTTCCACTTTTAATTAATTCTATAATTTTTCCGGCGTTTGAAAGGACTGTCTCATGTGCAAAACCCGTTGTCAGCATATGCCCTCCGTTAATTCCATTCATACTCTTGTCATGCTCATATCCGCCTAAAGAAAGGGATTGTTCAATCAAAGGAGTAAAATCTTTTTTTCCGTCTTTATCTTCATCAATATGAAGCAATCCATCAAAACCTACTACGGATGTGGTGTAAACTCTGTCTGCATAGCTTTTCCTCGGCGGCATAAGACAATTAGTCGTAAATAAAATCGGCGCGGGAATATCCTCAAATTCTTTTTGCTGGCTTTGCCAAGCCGTTCCGAAATTTCCGACAAGGTGACTATATTTCTTTAATTGCGGATATGCGTGCGCCGGAAGCATTTCTCCATGTGTGTAAATATTGATTCCTTTATTATTTGTTTGTTCCAGAAGCTGATGCAAATCCTTTAGGTCGTGACCGGAAACTACTATAAAGGGTCCCTTTTTTATATCCACATTAACCCTTGTGGGAACAGGGTTGCCAAAGGTTTCAGTATTCGCTTTATCCAAAAGCTCCATACACTTATAATTTACTTTGCCAAATTCCATAATGAGTGCAAGCCATTCCTCTATTGTATGCGTACAGTTCATTGCACATAATCCCTTATAAAACCATGATGTAATTTCATCGTCAAAATACCCAAGTTGCATAGCATGATGGGCATATGCTGCCATTCCTTTCATTCCAAATAGTAAGGTTGAACGTAGGGATACAATATCCGTATCGCCCTCAAATAACTTAATGACTTTTAAATTATCATCACCGCCAAGTCTTCTTTGTTCATCAACTACATGCTCTATCAATTTTTTTATTGCACTGTCATCGAAATTAACATTTGTAAGTGTTGTAAAAAGTCCATCTGGGATAAGCCTGTCAGAAAGATCACTTCTATTTTCTTTAGCTGTTTCTGCAAGGCGTATCAGTTCATATATCAGTTCATCCTGAAGATTGGCTGTAGTCGGCTGCTTACCGCAGACTCCTGTGCGTACGCATCCTTTATTACCTGCCGTCTGTTGACATTGAAAACAAAACATATTTGACATATTATATACCTCCATATATTCAATTTTACAACTTTTAGTTTTTACAATTATTTATATAAAAATACAATGTAATTATATAAAACGCATAAAAAAACTGTTTATTCGCACTAAAGCGAGTAAACAGCCTGCAATCAATCAAATCATGTATTCTGTATTATCTATTATAAAAACGAGTATTTTTTCAAATCTATTGTTCTCCGCCAAACCCGAAAGTCTCAGCGTACTTTATGTAAAGGAGATATTTATTCAAAATTAATAATCAGGCTATTAAAACAAAAAAGTTTCGGAAAACACGATCCGAAACTTCTTCTTTTTATTTGGTCGGAGTGACACGATTTGAACGTGCGACCTCTTGGTCCCGAACCAAGCACTCTACCAAACTGAGCCACACCCCGACAAAATTATGCATTTAATTTAGCTTTACTATTATATCAGATTATAATATATTTGTCAATGGTTTAAAATAATTTTTTTGAAAAAGCGTGAAAATTAAGTTTCATAATAAAAAAGGCATATTATTTGCCGATATATATATACTCAACGTTCCGTTGAATCAGTAAAACTTTTAAGTAGCTTCAGATTAAGCTTTTCAGATGTTATAATATAAACACGGTACCGGAATAAAATTAATGGAGGAAAAAAACAATGGCTCAGTCAACTTTATCAATGGGGCAGATAATAAAGAAACTGCGTAAAGAACGAAATTTCACTCAAGAAGAACTTGCGGAACAGCTAAATATAACGCCACAGGCAGTGTCAAAATGGGAAAATGAAACGGGTATGCCTGATATTTCTCAGATTGTACCGATTGCAAGTGTTTTCGGAGTAAGCACCGACGTTTTGTTTGGAGCTGATAATACTACGGCAGATGAGGAGGCGCTGAAAATCGTACAAAAAGCATATGCTTTGATGGAATACGGCAAATCAGATACGTATCTGCTTGCCTATAATGAGATTATTGCAGGCTTAAAAAACTATCCCAATAATATGATACTGCTAAATAACTGCGTTGGACTTGGTTTATCGCTATGTCTTCCAGAAAACGGCTGGATTTATATTCCCGAACAGGCGGAAAAAATCGCGTCCGAAACCGCCCGACAGGCAAATCTTATCATATCATACTCAAAAAATATAACCGATATCATGAGAGCACATCAGGTTTTGGTTTTCCTGTATTCCTCGCGGGGTGATTTTGAAAAGGCATTGTCAGAGGCGCGTTTTTTTCCAGACAGGTCTGATTTTACACTATATTCAAATATGTCAATAGTATACGAGTATATGAAAGATTATACCGCTGAAATCACGTGTCTTTGCAGTGATATCACTGATTCATTACAGGCATTGGAGGATAATGCCGCAAGGCTCGGAAAGGCTTATTTCAACTGTGGAAAATACAGCGATGCCATAGAGGTATACGAAACTTTCTTCTCTATAATTAACGCAATTTTCAAAGACGATTCTCCTCCGCCGTATCATGATTTTGATTCCGGAGACTGTTATATCCTGCTCGCGCAGGCATATTTGGCAATCGGAGAATCTGAAAAGGCAATGACATGTTTGGAAAATTCGGTTATGTATTATATAAATTTGGCTGAAAAAAGTAATGACGAAAAAATCCCATGGAAATCACTGATGAAATCTTCATTTGTAAAAGAAACAAACTTATGCGCATACATATGTAAATCAGTGTTAAAGGAAAAATTGCTTGAGAAATTGTCAGCAGATGAAATTAAGCCGCTGAAAGAAAACATTCGTTTTCAGGCACTATACAACAAGGTGAAAAGTTTAGACAATTGACCTTTTATCGTTTTTAGTACACAAATTCAGCAGCTTTTAATTTTATTATTTGAAATATTTAGATGTAACGTCTATTTTCTCACACTCAAACGTACACCACTTTAAACTTAGAATTTAGAAACTATAATTTGCCTTTGCGCTTCTGAGAGAGTAATTTGCAAGTTCATTCTGATGAACTATTACTTCAGGAGTTATCGCGCTTATTTTCGCTTGGAACAAGCCCTGACCTACAAGAGTATCGTAATCGGCAAAGAAGTCGGCGTTTTCTTCATTGGCGTATGCCTTTTCATCAAGTTCAAGCTTGTTAAGATAATGAACGCCGTATGAGCTTTCTACTTTTGATACTTCACCGACTTCCATCTGAAGCATTTCCACGGTAACTTCGGGAATAAATGATGAAGTTGCGGATAAATAATATCCGTTTGGATAATTTTTATCTTCGGAGTACTGCTCATAAAGTTCTTCATAAGGAGTACCTGCCGCAAGTTTATCATCGATTTCCTTTATTATTGCGTTCTTTTCGGCTTTTTCCTCGGCGGTAAGTTCAACCATTTTCGGATATCCGGTTTCGGAATCGGTTACAACATTGCCGTTTTCGTCGGTTTCATATTTGTATACGTTATTTATATACAGGTGCATTGCGCGGGAATAATTGTTTTTGTAATATTCATCACGTGATGTATCTGTAATTTGTTCTATACCGTTTTCACCGTAAAAGTAATCGTAGAGCTGGCTTACTTTTTGTTCCGCTATGTATATTTCTTTCAGAATTGTATCGTTTACACCGTATGCGGACGCTATCTGATTAAATGCGCTGCGGCTGCCGTTAGCCTGTTCTTTTATCAGGTCATCTATATATGCCTGAATTGTATCGGAGGTTTCGTTTGTGATTTTAAGTCCGTATGAGTCAAAAAGCTCCATACAAACTAAAGTTGTTTTAATATTTTCCTGTACTACCGCTGTCAAAAACTGTTCTGCGGTAACGCCTTCCGCCATTTCCATGTTCCAAAATTCATCGGTATCCTGCATATCTGCATATGAATACATAAACATTGCTTTATAGCGTGAGAGCCAGTAGCTGTACATATTCGCCGTAATTTTTGAGTTTCCGTATTCCATTACGGTAGTTTCTGCGCCGGAGCAGGAGGCAAGCGGAAATACAAGCATTATTACCGCAAGTATTACCGCTGTGATTTTAGATGTTTTTTTCATTTCCGTTAAACTTCCTTTTATTATGCTGTTTTTTTGAAAATGGCTGTATTAAATATAATATCACACCACTTTAAATGAACGTTAATTTATATTATACAACATATATCACTTGAAGTCTACTATTTTTTATTAATTTTTTTAATTTGCTCGTTATAACCGCATATAAATTTTAATTAAAAACCATTTTTTTATAAACTTATCAACGAAATTAAATCTATGTGTGCAATCTTTTAAATAGTATATTAAATATATTGACTTTATTTCAAAAATATTTATAATTATTCTATAATTAATCGCATAAAGAAAGGAAACCGGTTATGATATACTATTCTAAAAAACTTGACAATACCAAGGTAATTGTAAGAAATATGGAACTTTCAGATGCTCAGATAATTGCCGATGCCGAAGTAGCTCAGGGCTGGATTAACGCAACACCGGATAAATATATAATGCGTGTGGAGCATCAGGCTCAGGGAAAATCCGTGGCTTTAGTTGCCGAATACGGTTCAGATGTAGCGGGATATATAAATGTATATACAAATCCGGACGGCGGAGCGTTTGCCGGACGCGGTTTTCCTGAAATAGTTGATTTTGGAGTGCTCGAAAAATACCGCAACCGAGGTATCGGCACAGTTCTGATGAATACCGCTGAACAAATAGCCGCCTCATTTTCTGATACTGTATGTCTCGGTGTAGGTCTTCACAGCGGTTACGGAGCGGCTCAGAGAATGTATATAAAACGCGGATATATCCCCGATGGAAGCGGGGTCTGGTATAATGATTCTGTATGCAAGCCGTATTCCAATTGCTGTAATGATGATGGGCTTATTCTGTATCTCTCAAAAAAATTAAGATAAGAAATAATCTAAACGGAGTTCCAATTGAAAATTACCGTTATTATGTAAAGCGCGGCAGAGAATTACTCGGTCTTCCGCCTGCGCAGTCATCGCCGTTTGTCAGAATGGCATTTTAATTATTTACCAACAAATAAATTTACAGCAAAACCAGGGGCTTTGAAAAATGAAAAAAAATGAACGCCATATAATAGTTGCACGTGTTGACAATAAACCGGGCGTAGTATCAAGAATATCAGGATTATTCACCAGACGGGGTTACAATATAGAAAGTCTTGTCACCGGAATGACAGCTGATAAAAACGTGTATCAAATGACAGTATGCGTAATCGGAACGTCAGACGAGGTAGGGCTTCTCGTAAGGCAACTTGAACGAATTTCAGAAGTTATTGAGGTGCATATCGGCGACTCAGGGCTTGTAACAAGTGAGCTTATGTTTATAAAAATCAAATGTGGAGCAGACAGGCGCGTTGAACTGCTCAGAGTTGCGGAGATGTTAAACTGCCGTGTTGCCGGAATGACTGAAACCGATGTAGTGCTTGAAGTTACAGGAGATGAAGTGCGCCTTGAAAGTGCTACACGCACACTTGAAACGTTCGGAATAGAGGAAACTATACGTTCGGGTATAATGGCGATATAAATGCATAATTTATAATGCGTAATTAGTAAAGGAAGCGATTAGCACAAAATATTTATAGGCAAACAAAAGCACCACGCAAACCGGGAATCGAAAACGGTTCGTAGAAAATCGGGTGAGGAGCAGAACTAAGGGTTGCCAGAGGTTTCTCTTTTTTGATGAAACTTTTTTCTCTTCCGATAAAAAGAGAAAAAAGTTTTAGTGAGTGGAAGCACATAATAAAATTTTAAGCGTATAACTTTACAGATAGTAAAAATGACATCTAAATACATTTAAATAATATTGATTATTTTGTTGAATACTAAAAATTTTGTTTTTTTAACCTGCTCACTAAAACTTTTTTCTCTTTTTATCGGAAGAGAAACTTTTTACCTTCGGTAAAAACCGTTTCATCAAAAAAGAGAAACCTCTGGCAACCCCTCGTTCCACGCCTCACCCGATTTAGTTACAAACCGTTTGCATTCTCCGTTTCTCCAGTGCCCTCGCTCGCCTAAAAATATTATGTGCCGACTATTTTATCCGCAAACTGACAGTCTATAATTAATCAAATTTATGCTACAAATAAACCATTGCAAAATAATATGCTCTTAATCGTGAATTGTAATAATATTTCTTAAAAGTATGTTAAATTTTGTTTAACATGCTATCATTTTGAGGAAAAATGTGATATACTATTTTAGTTAGAGAATAATTTTAAGATTTATAAATTCAGAAAGCGGAGATGTAAAAATTTGAAACGCAATGATTTAAGAAATGTGGCAATAATCGCTCACGTTGACCACGGCAAAACCACTCTCGTAGACGAAATGCTCAAACAAGGCGGCGCGTATCACGAAAATCAAGTTACCACTGAACGTGTAATGGACTCGAATGCCCTTGAGCGTGAACGAGGTATTACTATTCTCGCTAAAAATACCGCTGTACACTACAACGGAGTTAAAATAAATATTGTAGATACACCCGGCCATGCTGATTTCGGTGGAGAAGTCGAACGCATACTCAAAATGGTAAATGGCGTTATTCTACTTGTGGACGCCGCTGAAGGTCCTATGCCTCAGACTCGATTTGTACTGCGCCGTGCTATGGAAATGAATCATCGCATAATCGTAGTAGTAAACAAAATTGACCGCCCCGACGCAAGACTTGAGGAAGTTGAAGAAGAAGTACTCGAATTATTAATGGAGCTCGACGCAACTGATGAACAGCTTGACTCCCCGATGCTTTTCTGTTCGGGCAGAGCCGGTACTGCTTCCCTCTCACCATATGAGGCTGGTACTGATTTAAAACCGCTTTTCGATACTATACTTGAATACATTCCCGCACCTGAGGGAGAGCTTGACGCTCCGCTTCAGCTTCTCGTATCAAGTATCGACTATAACGACTATGTCGGCAGAATTGGTATCGGACGCATTGAACGCGGAATTCTGCGCCAAAATGCTGAAGTTATGATTTCCAATTTCCATTCCGATGAAACACCCAAGAAAACACGTATAGTTTCAATTTATCAGATAGACGGACTTAACAGAATACCCGTAGAAAGCGCGGAAATGGGAGATATCGTATGCTTTTCCGGTGCGGAAAACATAACTATCGGAGATACAATTACTTCCCCTGAATGTGTGGAACCGCTTGAATTTGTAAAAGTGAGCGAACCGACAATTGAAATGACGTTTCAGGTTAATGATTCTCCGTTTGCTGGACGAGAAGGAAAATTTGTCACCTCACGTCAGCTTAGAGAACGTCTTTACAAGGAGCTTTTAAAAGATGTATCGCTCAGAGTAACCGACGGCGAAACTACCGACTCATTCACAGTCGCAGGCAGAGGCGAAATGCATCTTTCAATATTGATAGAAACTATGCGCCGTGAAGGTTATGAACTTTGTTGTTCAACACCACGTGTACTGTATCACGAGATAGACGGCGTAAAATGCGAACCGGTTGAGCGCGTGTCAATCGACGTTCCCGAAGAATATATGGGAAGCGTAATAGAAAAACTTAGCGCGAGAAAAGGCGACCTTATAGAAATGGCTCCGTCCGGCTCACGTATGAAAATTGAATATCTAATTCCGTCACGCTGCTTGTTCGGATACAGAAGCGAATTTATGACCGATACCAGAGGCGAGGGAATTTTAAACGCAGTATTTGACAGCTATCAGCCGTACAAGGGAGATATTACAACAAGATTTACTGGTTCACTTGTAGCGAGTGAAGACGGTGAGTCAACTTCCTACGGTCTGTTCAATGCACAGGACAGAGGTTCGATGTTTATCGGAGTTCAAACACCGGTTTATGAGGGAATGCTTGTAGGTGAGTGTCCTAAACAGGAGGATATTGCCGTAAACGTATGTAAGAAAAAGCATCTTACCGCAATACGTTCAGCCGGAGCTGACGAGGCTCTGCGTCTTGTTCCACCGAAGATAATGTCACTTGAACAGGCTATCGAATTTATTAATGAAGATGAGCTTCTGGAAGTAACACCTAAATCAATCAGACTCCGCAAACGTATTCTCAATACTGAGCTAAGACTTAAGGCTCAGGCTCAAAAGAAAAAGGCAGCTCAGTAATTTCATACTATAATAAATAAAACAGAATAAGACAGTTCGTAACCATCCTGTCTATAAACAAAACTAAGGATATTCTTTTTATGCCGGCAGTGTTTTTTCTGACGCGCATTTTCAGATGAAATTTTTAAAAGAGTGGACTTAGTCTGCTCTTTTTTATTTTTATAATTAAAATATGCGGAAAAAAATTACAATTCCTAATGAATTTTTACTTATACTAATTCTTGTTCTTACATTTTCAATAATAATTGTTTCTTACA
>CALWTV010000173.1 GCA_944384555.1 uncultured Clostridia bacterium
CTTCTTCAAAATATTGATATGCGCCATTTTTAGTAACCGCATTAAGAGCTTCACGCGGAGGGATAATTTCAGAAATACCGAGTTTTACGCCATTTTTAGTAATTCGGTTTACCGCACACCAAATTGATTCAAGAATATCCGGAGGTATTACGGGCGTATCGGTATGAATGGTAAACGGTATATTGAAATTTTTTGCCGTATTCATTGGGCTTATTTTTTCGGCGCGCTCAAGACCGAAATTTTTAATGTGAACATCTCCCCAGTGATAAACATGAGAAGCAAAAAAGCTTGGAATAAGTTTAAGCTCCGCCGCTTCTTCGATTTGGTCGGGGCGAATGAGCTGTGCGTGAATAATCACATCTCTGCACAGTGACGGGGTTTTGTGAGCATTTATGAATTGCTGTGCGGCAGCGTCACCGTTGCAGTGAGCTAATAATTGCAGCTGTTCTTTTTCTGCCGTTCTTACTATTTCAGAAATTTCATTATCTGTATAAATCGGGTATCCACAGTATTTTTCATCATCTGAATCATTAACTTTTTTATAAGGCGTACTCATATATGCGGTTCTGCCTTGAGGACTTCCGTCAAGAAAAATCTTAGCTCCGCCGATTTTTATATGATTTTTGTAATTTTTCAGATAACTTTCATTATTTTCAATCAATTTTTTACGGTTATTATATTCCGCATAGCATACGATATCCAGCTTTATTTTGCCAGATTCTCCTATTTTTTTGAGCAGTTCAAATTCAGCAGGCATGGTTTTTCCGTCCTGAGCGGTGGTAATTCCGTATGATAGATAAATTTCCTGTGCTTTCATGAAAAGTGATACTGATTCATTTATATCGGAAGGTGGAATGAGTGCGGCAGTCTGAATAAAAGCATTTTCCTCAAGATATCCTGTCGGTTGATTATCTGCATTTCTTGCTATTACCCCGCCTTTGGGATTTGGCGTTTCGGAATTAATGCCGGCAAATTTCAGCATTGCAGAATTGACAACTCCCATATGTCCCGATTTATGTGATATTACAACCGGATTAGTTTTTGAAATTCGGTCGAGAACCTCTGCCGTAGGGTGAGCGTGTTCATCAAGGTCATTGTGGTCGTATGCGAATCCGATAATCGGAGCATTTTCACCGAGTTTGTTTTCCGTTTTATATTCAGTCAGCATTTTTACAATATCGTCAAAGCTGCGTGCCTGTGCGAGTGAAATACATCTGAGACTCATAGCAAATTGAAGAATGTGGCTGTGAGCATCAATAAATCCGGGCGATAAAACTGCACCTTTCAAATCTATTATATCAGCGTTGTTTCCGCAGATTTTTTCCATATCAGGCTGATTTCCAATTCCGGAAATTTTGCCGTCGCATACGGCAATTGCGCATTTTTCTATATAATCCGGCAAAATAATTTCGCCGTTTATAAAAATTTTATTACGCATGATTTCACCTCTCATATATAATAAAAGAAAAATAAGGGGAATAAGACGCACTTAAAAAAGCGTGCATATTCCCCAACTTATTATTTGTTTTTATTTTTTATATATTCATCGATTGCCGCCGCTGCTTCTTTTCCTGCACCCATCGCAAGAATTACGGTAGCTGCGCCCGTGACAGCATCTCCGCCGGCAAAAACGCCTTCGCGTGTAGTTGTAACGCCGTCGGAAGTCAAAAGACATCCTTTTTTATTAACCTCAAGTCCGGGAGTTGTCATTCTTATCAACGGATTTGGGCTGGTGCCGACAGCCATAATTACAGTGTCAAGCTCGATTTCAAATCTTGAGTTTGGCTTTTCGATAGCTCTTCTTCTTCCGGAAGCGTCAGGCTCACCAAGTTCCATTTCAACGCATATAACGGAAGTAACATTTCCTTGTTCGTCTGATTTAATTTCCACAGGATTGGTCAGCATTTTAAAAATAATGCCTTCTTCTTTTGCATGGTGAACTTCTTCAAGACGAGCCGGCATTTCAGCTTCACTGCGGCGATAAATGATATATACATTTTCCGCGCCCATACGTTTTGCGCATCTTGCCGCGTCCATAGCAACGTTTCCGCCACCTACAACCGCAGTATTTTTTGATTTTCTAACCGGTGTATCGTATTCATTTTTGTACGCTTTCATGAGATTGATACGAGTTAAGAATTCATTTGCGCTGTAAACTCCACAGCTGTTTTCACCGGGAATTCCTAAAAATCCGGGGAGACCTGCGCCGCTTCCGATAAATACCGCGCTGTATCCTTCTTCAAAAAGCTCGTCAATGCTGAATACTTTTCCTACAACCATATTCAGTTTTATTTCGACACCCATATGTTCAAGTGCTTCAATTTCACGCTTAACAATTGATTTGGGGAGTCTGAATTCAGGTATACCGTATACAAGTACGCCACCTGCTGTATGGAACGCCTCAAATATTGTAACCTTGTATCCGCGTTTAGCCAAATCTCCGGCACAAGACAGTCCCGCAGGACCGCTTCCGATTACCGCTACTCTGGGAGCATCGGGCTTTATTTCCGCTGAAGCGTTGTCTTCATACTGAGCCATATGACGGTCGGCAACGTATCTTTCAAGACGTCCGATTGACACGCTTTCGCCTTTAATGCCGCGCACACATTTTCCCTCGCACTGATTTTCCTGAGGGCATACACGACCGCATACTGCCGGAAGGGCATTGGTGCTTTTTATTATTTCATATGCGCCTTCGAAATCGCGCTCAGTTATTTTCTGAATAAATTCAGGGATTCTGACTCCAACTGGACAGCCGCTTACACAAGGTTTATTTTTACAGTTAAGACAGCGTGTTGCTTCAGTAACGGCATCTTCTTCACTGTATCCGAGAGCAACTTCTTCAAAATTTTTATTTCTTACGTCCGGAGCCGCCTCAGGCATAGGGACTTTGTTTTTCTGCATATTTGCCATTTGTTTATTCCTCTTCTGTTTTCATTTTTAAAAGATTGCAGTTGCTTTCTCTTGCTTCACGCTCAGAGTCAAGATACATTTTATTTCTGCGGATAAGCTCATCAAAATCAACTTCATGACCGTCAAAATCAGGACCGTCAACACATGCGAATTTCATCTGACCTCCGACAGTGACACGACAGCAGCCACACATTCCGGTTCCGTCAATCATGATAGGATTCATGCTTACCATAGTTTTTATACCGAACTCCTTTGTGAGCTCGCATACGAATTTCATCATTATAGGAGGACCGATAGCGATTACGAGGTCATATTTTCTGCCGCCTTCGATAAGTTCTCTAAGACCGTTTGTAACAAGACCTTTTTTACCTGCGCTTCCATCATCGGTCATAATCAATAATTCATTTGACGCTGCTTTCATTTCGTCTTCCAAAATTACGAGATCAGAATTGCGGAAACCAGCGATTATATCGACATAAGCGCCGTGGTCATGCAGATATTTTGCCTGAGGATATGCGATAGCACAGCCGAGACCGCCGCCTACAACAGCAACGCTTTTATAACCGTCAAGATGTGACGCGGTTCCAAGCGGTCCGACAAAATCAGAAATTGAATCACCTTCGTTTAATGCGGCAAGTTCCATTGTGGATTTTCCGATAGCTTGGAATATTATAGTAACAGTGCCTTCATCAATATCACAGCCTGCGATTGTAAGAGGAACACGTTCGGAAAATTCCGTAGTTCTGAATATAATAAATTGTCCGGGGAGAGCTTTCTTAGCAATATGAGGTGCTAAGATTTTCATTTCCACGGTAGTGTCATTAAGCACACGCTTTTTTTTAATCTTATACATTTTTACAGCTCCGGTTTATATTATTTGTTTATATTAATTATTTTTTATTTATTAAGAAAATACATAAAAATAAAAATCAAAGGAAAATTTACCTTATCTAATTATATCATATTTTAATGAATATTTCAACATATTGAATATCATATATTTATCCGCATATGCTAAATTTTTTTCATATATCAGATATTTGTTTTTATTAAATTTTCATAATATGAGCTAGGACGATGGTTTGAGAAAGATAAGATCAATGGAATATTCATAAAACCAATGTGTATTTTGATTCCAGTATGGCGAAATCCGAGCAGAAAAGGAGGGACTTTTGTTACCGCATCATTTCCGTTTACAATACGGAATGAATTGAACACACGGCGGTTATATGAGCGCGAATATGCAGAATTACCGATTCTTGGGCAACCGAATTGATATGATTCTATATCGCATTCCGGAAAATTATACTGCATATCAACAGCGCATAGCTGAGCAAGAGCGGCTCCGTATGAATGTCCTACAGTTATTATGTGCTTTATTTCGGGAGTTATGAAAGTATGTATTATATTTCTGACATTTTTTGAGGAATAGGCTTGCATAAATCCGGAATGTACTCTTATTTTAGTTTCTGAATTATTATATGGAATTGTTTTGTGAGCGATTGTAAAATTTGTAATCCAGTCTTTTTTTGAATTTGAGCCTCTAAAAACTATAGTCACGGTATCTTTTTCTGTGAGAATATATGCTTGAACATCGGTTTCGCTGTCATTGATTATGAATATTTTTTCATCTTTTCTCAGTGGAACAAGCTGATAATAGGCGCGTGCAGAAAGTTCAAGAAAATATTGAAGACGCATTTTATCAATACTCATATTACAGCCCCCTGTAAATAATCATTTATATTATATAATTATGATTTTTAATATGAATATGTTAAAAGCAGTTAAAAATTATGTCCCAACAGGCTGATTTCAATAATTTTACGATTATTAATACAATACTGAAAATTTTACAATATAAAGGTTTACATAGATTAAATTTATGATATAATATTTATATAA
>CALWTV010000174.1 GCA_944384555.1 uncultured Clostridia bacterium
ACATAAATCTCAGAAACAGCAAACAGAATTTCGTTCTGTAACTGAAAAAATGAACGAAGGTCTTATAGTTTTGGGCGAAAAAGGTAATGTTCTATCGATAAATCAAGCCGCATGCAAAATATTTTCATGCCTCAGTAAAGATGTATGCGGAGAAAATTATGTTATGATAAGCCGTGATGAAAAGTTTTGCGATGGGGCAAGGCGTGCGATGAGCGGCGAATCGGTAGAAGAAAAGCTTGATATTTTCGGTCGTGTATATCAGATGATGGCAAACGCCATTTATGATGATGATGAAATAAATGTATCCGGAGCTGTGATTTTAATTTTGGATATTACAGAAAAGTATCGTGCCGAACAGCAGAGACGAGAATTTTCCGCAAATGTTTCGCATGAATTAAAAACACCTCTTACGTCTATTTCAGGATATGCGGAAATAATCGAAAACGGAATTGCTAAAAAAGAAGATATTCCGAGATTTGCTAATATGATTCATAGTGAGGCGAAACGGCTGATTGCCTTGATTGAGGATATAATAAAGATATCTCATCTTGATGAAAAAAATATTCCTATGGAAGCGGAAGATGTGGATTTATATGATTTGTGTGATGACGTATTGAAGAAACTCCAAAGTCGCGCAAATCAGGATAATATATCTTTGAAACTTAACGGAGACCATATTTCAGTCAAAGGAGTAAAGCGGCTTTTATTTGAAATGGTATATAATCTTTGCGACAACGGAATAAAATACAATAAAGCCGGCGGTACGCTTACATTATCAGTTGTACAGTCAGACAAAGCCGTTCAGCTTATAGTCTCTGATACGGGAATAGGTATTCCTAAAGAGCATCAGAGCAGGGTATTTGAGCGTTTTTATCGTGTAGATAAAAGCCATTCCAAAGAAACCGGAGGAACCGGACTTGGACTTTCTATTGTAAAAAATGCCGCCTTATTCCATAATGCAAAGATTGATTTGGAAAGCACTGAGGGAATAGGAAGTAAGTTTACGATTACATTTTAATAAAAATACGGGATAGAAATGATATTTTTCTATCCCGCTTTATTTATTTGCTAAGTTTCCAGCCGAAATCGTTATGATATATCATGAGTTTTGTCATACCGCCGTCAACGGTGATGTTTTCGCCTGTAATAAATCCGGCGTCATCACTGCATAAAAACATAGCGACTGCCGCAATATCATGCGGATTGCCAATTCGTCCCGCCGGGTGCTGAATTTTATCCTCTGCTGTGACTGCACTGTCATAATCATAATTATCTACATTTTGATATGCGCCTGTGTCAATCCAACCCGGGCTTATCGAATTTACTCGTACTTTTCCGGCAAGGCTTACGCTTAATCCGTGAGTTAATGCGCTGATACCGCCTTTTGCGGCCGTATAGCTTTCGGTATCTGCCTGTGACATATATGCGCGTGTTGAAGATATATTTACAATAGACGCGCCGGGGTCGAAATGTTCAAGGAACAATTTTGTGAGCATATAAGGAGCGGTTACCCCGACACGAAGCACATAATTGAAATCATCAAAATCACAGCCGGATATAATTCCGCCGCGTGAAAGACAAGCGTTGTTAATTAAGAAATCTATTTTCCCAAATTTATTTATTACAGAGTTGGCAAATTTCTCTAAAGTATCTTTTTCTGAAATATCTCCGCTCATAAAATAAATTTTGTCGCCGTATTTTTCAAACAGCATTTCGGCACGTAGAGTATTTTTATCAATGACTGCGATATATGCGCCCTCTTTTAAAAATTCTTCAGTGATGCATCTGCCTATACCGTTAGCTCCGCCGGTAATTACGCATACTTTATTTTCAAATTTCATTTTTATTCAAGCCCCCACTGACGATTGGGACGGTCGCTCATTTCGAGAATTAATTCTCCTCCTGCCACTAAATCGCTGTGTGAAAGGAAAGCTCTGTTATATTCTTTGCCATTTAATTTTGCGGACTTAATATAGCGTTTTCCGTTTCCGGCGCCTTCTGCCTTGATTTTGAATTTACCGCCGCTTACTTCAATCTCTACTTCATCAAACATAGGCGCAGCAAGTGCGTATTCATTTTTACCGGGGCATACAGGGTATATTCCAAGCGCGGAAAATGCAAGCCATGATGACATAGCGCCACTGTCCTCGTCGCCGCAGATACCGAGAGGGGAATTTGTGAACCATAATTCTATAATTGTGCGGAGTCTGCGCTGAGTCATCCAAGGTTTGCCGCAGTAATTGTAAAGATACGGAATATGGAAACTCGGTTCATTTCCCATGCAGAACATTCCCATAAGACCGGTTGAATCCGGGAACTGTCCTAAGAATCCGTATTTGCCGAATACCGGTGTTGTGAACAGCTCGTCAAGGCGTTCGCACATTTTTTCTTTTCCGCCCATAATTTCGGCAAGTCCTTCGATATCCTGCCATACTGAAAAGTTAAATGTATATGCATTGCACTCAGCAAAATAATCACGTCCGCCTTGACCGCCTCCTCTAATTGGGTCATAGCCGCTTATCCATTCGCCGGCAGCATTTTTAGGAGCCATAAATCCGATTTCCTTATTGTATATATTGCGGTAATTCTGCGAGCGTTTCATAAACATTTCGTAATCATCGTTTTTGCCGAGTTTCTTTGCGAGCTGAGCAACGCACCAGTCATCATAAGCGTGTTCAAGTGTTACCGCAAGGCATTGTCTGCGTTCAAATCCGTGAGCGTCGGCTATCCATTCCTTTTCGCCGACTTCAAGAGATGGGAAAAATCCTTTTTCATAATAGCATTTGTCGAGTTCATTTGCCGGTTTATCTGCGACCCACGGAAGCATTGTGACTTGAGTTGCATTTCGGTAAAGTCCCTCATATGCGGTTTCATAATCGAATTCGATTCCTTTTGCAAGCGCGTCTGCGAATAATGAAGCGGCGTGGAAACCTATCATTACAGGCAAATCGCCCTCAATATACGGGAATGACGGCATTGCTCCAGACTGACGATACATTTGAATATAGCTGTCAATAATTTTTTTGTGATTTTCAGGCTCTAATATTAATTGGAGTGGGTGCATGGAGCGGAAACTGTCCCATAACTGGTCGTTGCAGTAAAAATAGTCGCCTTCATGAACGGATTTATCATATCCCGAATAATATTTTCCGTATTCACCGAAATCAATCATTTTTATTAATGAGCGATATAATGCGGTATAGTAGGCGGTTTTAATATCTTCGGAGCCGCCTCTGATTTTTACTTTTCCGAGAATGGCTTCCCATACCTGTTTTGTTTCTGAAGCTACTATGCTGTAATTTTTATTCTCAAGCTCGCGTGAAAATATTTCTTCGGATTTTTCGTATGAAACATATGATACCGAGGTATATACTTCAAATATCTGCGGAATATCATATATGCATATTCCGTCTATGGTGCGTTCTGCTTTAAAATTATCTGAAAATTTAATGCAGGCATATGATTTTATAGGAGCATGGCCTCCTTGTCCGTTGCCAGAAATTTCAACTTTAATTTTATCCGAAAAAAGCTCATATTCAGAAGTTTTACCTGCATTTATAAAAATTTTTTTTGCTCCTGTGGACCTATATACGTATGAATGCTTTGATACGGTACAGTCAATGTAAATATCTGAATCTTCCAAATATACGCTGTATGAATACGGGTGAGATTCTACCTCACTGATGTCAAAATGTGATACTGCACCGCCAATATCCAAAGCGTTTTCATCAGCAAACATTATTTTCAAATCACCCATTGGAAAATAAGATATTTTTTCCGAAAAATAATAATCGTTTGGGTTTGGGTCAACTGCGGGAAAAATCTGAGCCGTTCCGTGAGGGCGCGTTACAGTTGGACGAGTTGATGTAAGCAAATGACTTACGGTTCCTATGTATGGATTTACATATTCAGCTGGAGATTTTATATTCATATATTTTCCTCTTTTCTGAAATTATTAAATTTTTCAATTGCTTTTTGAAATTATATCATAAAAATTTTATCGCCGCAACAATAAAATTAATTAATATGTTATATATAATCGCTTATTTTGAATATTGACAAAATAATCAAAATATTTTATAATGGCACTAGTAGCGGAGAGCAATCGGCATGATTATAATATTACTTGCTATATTGCACCACGCTCGATTAAATGAAATATAAAAGAGGTGAGTATTATGAAAAAATGCCCGAAATGTGGAAATATATTCGATGATTCAAAAAATACTTGCTCGGAATGCAGTTCATTTCTGAATAAAATGGACGATGCGGAACAACGAGAATTTGAAGAAAAGACAGACAATATTCTTGAAAATCAGAGTACAAATTTTGATGATTTCGCGGTTACTTTCAAGGATAAGATTATAATTGCCCTTTCAGTTGCAGAAATGGTTTTATCTATTGTTTTGATGAATATATATTGGGAAAATGAAATCTCTATACTCTTTATATTCTGCATTTTCTTTGGAGTAGCAAATTCAATACAGACTGCATTTCCAGAATTTATATGGAAAATAACAAAATTCTCACAGCTGAGAGATTTTCAATTTGATGGAGAAGTTTATCCATCTGATTTTTACATATTATCATTTAAAATATCAAAATATGTTATGCTTATAATTAATGCTCTGATATTAATTTATGTTATGTCAAATATTCTTACTTAAGCTCTGTTAACTTAAAAATACCTTCCCGATAAAGGAAGGTATTTTATATATTATGAAATTTATGCGAGTTCGTTTGCGATATTGTACAAATCTTTCATAAATTCTGATTTTTCAGCGCATACACGTTTCATCTCGGCAATGTCGGCTTCGCTGAATTTATCGAGGTCACCGTCTTTTAATTTGCCTTTGTACATTCTGTCAAGAGTGAGCGCAAATGTAATATCCTTAGCTACAATCTTGTCATAGCATTCGCAGATTACGAGGTTTGACTTGCCTTCAAGAAGTGCGTCAACTGCTGCGTCACCCATTCTTGACGCGAGAAGTCTGTCACGAAGAGTGGGATTACCGCCGCGTACGATATGAGCCGGACGGCAGAACTTGGATTCAACACCTGTCTGTTCCTGAATTCTCTTGGTAAGACCTTCAGCATAATCGGGAACACCTTCGGCAACGATAACTATAAATCCTCTCTGACCGGCACTGCGGCGCTGACGAATTTTTTCCATAAGAGCCGCTTCATCATCTGCACCAAATGGGATTTCCTTTAATACGCAGCCTACTGCGCCAGTAGCAATAGCGGTTTCAAGAGCGATATATCCAGCTTCGCGTCCCATAACTTCAACAACGTTGCAACGTGCATGAGATTCACATGTGTCACGCAAACGGTCAACCATTTCAAGAACTGTGTTCATAGCGGTATCAAATCCGATTGAATAGTCGGTTGAGGTTATATCATTGTCTATTGTGCCGGGAATTCCTATGCAGGGAATTCCACGTACAGTCAAGTCAATAGCTCCGCGGAATGTACCGTCACCGCCGATTGCTACAATACCGTCAATTTCATTTTTGCGGCATGTTTCAATAGCTTTCTGCATACCTTCTTCTGTCTTGAATTCAAGGCAACGGTCAGAATAGAGCATAGTGCTTCCATAACCGATTACATTTGCAACGCTTGTAAAATCAAGCTTTATTAATTTCTCATTAATAAGTCCACTGTATCCACCGTAAATTCCGATAACTTCAACACCGCGGGAAAGAGCGGCACGAGTTACACTTCTTACAGCTGCGTTCATACCGGGGGCGTCTCCGCCGGAAGTAAGAACACCAATTTTTCTGAATTTATTTTCCATAATAAATACTCCTATAAAAAATTTTCATACATAGGATATTTTAATACAAATCACGGGAAAAATCAATACAATTGCATTAAATTTTTATATAAATCTACACAATAAATCATTTTTTTACATTGAGCGAACGGAGAATAAGAGAAAGAGCATTGCTTGCCGCGGTATGGCGTACTTTAGCACGATTTGGAATACGTGACGGAATATTGAGCTTGATTACTTCCGTAAGATTGTCTGAATTAATACCCACATAAACAAGACCGACAGGCTTTTCGATTGTTCCGCCGCCGGGACCTGCGATTCCGGTTGTGGAAATTCCGATATCAGCTCCGCAAATTTTTCTCACTCCTGCCGCCATTTCCGCTGCGGTTTCGGGAGATACTGCTCCATGATGTTCGAGAGTTTTTTTATTGACTCCGAGTACGTTCATCTTAACCTCATTAGCGTAAGATACAACACCTCCGAGGAAAATTTCAGATGAGCCTGCGATATCAGTAATTCTTTTTTGAATGTATCCGCCGGTGCATGATTCAGCCACAGCCACAGTCTTTGACGCTTCAATCAGTGACTTTACAACCGCTTCTTCAAGTGACTTTACGTCAATTCCGTATACGTATTGTCCGACTTCGGTTTCCATGATTTTGTCAATCAAGCCGTTGCACATATCAGCGCATTCCGATTCAGATTTGCCTTTAGCCGTTACTCTGAGTCGGACTTCACCGTCACCGCAATATGGGGCGAGCGATGGATTAATTGCGTTTTTCATCATATCGCTGAGTATATTTTCAACCGCACTTTCACCCATTCCGAAAATTCGGATATTGCGGCTAAAAATAATATCCTCAGTCATTGATTTAAGATAAGGCAGAACTTCATTTTCAAACATAGGTATCATTTCTGAGGGAGGACCGGGGAGCATAACCGCGATTTTTCCTTTAACAGAATCTTCAATCGCAAGTCCGGGAGCGGTTCCGTTATCATTTTTGAAAACAATCGCGTCTTCCGGCATATATGCCTGTTTTTTGTTGTTGTCGGTCATTTCTTTGTTTATATCTTTGAAAAATATCTTCATGCGTTCAAGTGATTCTTCATGAAGAACAAGCTTGCGGTTAAAGTAAGCGGCAGTAGTTTCCTTTGTCATGTCATCGTATGTCGGTCCCAAACCTCCGGTCATAACAACCAAATCCGCACGTGAAAATGCCAGTTCAAGCGCGTCTTTTAAGCGGGAATCATTGTCACCTACAACGCTGTGATGATATACTCCTATGCCAAGAGAAGCGAGCTGCTGTGAAATATATGCCGCATTTGTGTTTACAATATCGCCAAGCAGAAGTTCAGTTCCTACGCATAAAATTTCAGCTGAATTTATTTTCATAAAAATATCCTCCGTTTATTATATTGATTTACAGCAAATAATTATTATATGTTTATATATAAAATTATATCAGTAAAATATATAAAATTCAACATTGGATTGAGATTTTAAGGAAGATAAATTTATAAAACGATATCATTTTACCTGATAATTTCAGAGAGCGGCACACCGGATTTTTTTGCGGCAGAGGCAATGTCACTGTATTCCGGTTTTGATTTTTCAATTCCGTATCCGGTTCCGGTTTTTATTGTTATTTCACCATATTCGGTATTGATTTTTGAAAAAGAACGGTCAAGCATATATCTGCGGCATATTTTACGGCGCACTCCAAATGTAGTTGTATGAGCAAGCATAAGCTTTGCCATTTTATCCGAATCGCTTACATTGCATATGCAGACAAGCATATATGCGGGGCGGCTTTTTTTCATCTGAATAGGTACTGTGAATACGTCAAGCGCGCCGTGTTCAAATAATATTTCCTGAGCAAATCCAAGCGCTTCGCCGGTCATATCGTCAATATTACATTCAAGCTCCGCGACTTCTCCATTTGATTCATCGGATACAATATTTTCACTGAATTCGTGCCCTAAAAAAGCACGTACACAGTTTGCCGCAGGAAAATCCTTTTTTCCCATTCCATACCCAATTTTTTCTGTAATCATAGGTTTCATTGACGCAAATTCAGATGCAAAATGTTTTAAAAGTGCCGCACCGGTAGGGGTACAAAGCTCTCCTTTTATTTCTGAAGAATAAGCAGGGGCTTCTCGCATAATATAGGCGGTTGCAGGCGCAGGTACGGGTAAAATTCCATGGGCACAATGTACATGACCGCTTCCCAGATTTACAGGAGATACAATAATTTTATCCGGTGCGATTTCCTCTATTAGCATACATACTCCGACAATATCCGCTATTGCGTCAAGGGTTCCCACTTCATGAAAATGTATTTCCGATACAGGTTTCCCGTGAGCATGTGATTCAGCTTCCGCAATTAATTTGTATACTTCAATTGCGTGCGATTTTACGAATTCACTTACATTAAGAGAATCAATTATATGCTCTATTTCGTGAAGTCCGGAATGGTGATGGTCATGATTGTGTTCATGGTGATGTTCGTGTTCGTGGTGTAAATGACTATGCTCATTATGATGTTCATGTCTGTGTTCATGATGATGTTCGTGCTCATGATTGTGAACGTCTGAAGAATCTTCGCTGTGTCCATTTACAGTTACGGAAATATAAGTTCCTGTTATTCCACATTTTACTGACGGTAATTTTGATACTGTTATTCCATGAAGTCCGATACCATTTATTTTTTCAATAAATTTATCTGCATTTGGAATCAGCTCTGACAGCGATGCCATAAGCATATCTCCTGCCGCTCCCATTGCACATTCAAGATATAATATTTTCATTCTTCCGCACTCTCCATTTTATTTATCATATTTGCGAGATATCCCGCACCGAATCCGTTGTCTATATTAACTACGCTTACGCCACTGGCACATGAGTTAAGCATTGACAGAAGTGCCGAAAGTCCCCCAAAATTCGCACCGTATCCGACACTTGTCGGTACTGCGATTACGGGACAGTCAGCAAGTCCGCCGATAACGCTTGCAAGTGCGCCCTCCATTCCGGCAACCGCAACAATTACACGTGCTTTCATTATCGTTTCAGAATGAGCAAGCAGTCTGTGAATGCCGGCAACACCTACATCATACAGCCTTGTAACATTGCTTCCGAGAATTTCTGCGGTAAGTGCCGCTTCCTCACATACCGCCATGTCGCTTGTACCGCCAGACGCAATAACCACCGAGCCGGTTCTTTTAATATTTTCATTCTTGTACGCTATTCCTGCTTTGGGTATCTCATGATATTCAAGCGTGTGATTTTTGCTTACAAAATCTGCGGCTTCCTTTGACATTCTGGTTATAAGAATATTTGAAATTCCGTGTTCATGCATGGATTTTACAATACCGCTGATTTGAACAGGAGTTTTGTCCTGACCGTATATAACTTCATTTGCACCTTGTCTTATTCCTCTGTGAAAATCAACTTTTGCATAGCCGATATCGTCAAAAGGAGCAGTTTTAAGTTGAACTAGCGCGTCTTCAACTGATATTTCATCATTTTTTACTTTGCGTAAAAATTCGAGCATTTCTTCTTTGTTCATAAAAATAAATAATTACCTCGTTTTTGTATCAAATAATATATTTTCAAAATAAGGCGACAATTCACTTACAATTTGATTTTTTATCTCCGCCGCGCGCATAAACTCTGAATCTTTAAACTGTAATCTCGCGGCATTTGAGAAAATTCTCACTCTGAAATCTGAAAATCCTAATTTGAATAAACAGTTTTCGGATTTTTCCACACAGATTAAATCCTGTTTTGTGATTTTTGTACCGGCAGGAAATCTTGTAGCAAGACATGCATACGCGGGTTTATCATATGTAAACAAGCCTGCTTCACGTGACAATATGCGGATATCGTCTTTAGTAAGTCCACATTCACGTAAAGGTGAGCGAACTCCGATTTCACTGAGCGCGCGCATTCCGGGACGGTCGTCATAGCTGTCGGAAACGTTTGTACCGTCAATAATCATTTCATACCCGTCAGCGTCAGCGTTTTTCTGAATTAGTTTAAATATCGCTGATTTACAGTAATAACAGCGGTTTTGAGGATTTTCTGCGATTATGTCATGAGATAAGATATCATATTCTAAAATTTTTATATTACAGCCGATAAATTCCGCAATTTTTAAGGCGTCATTTAATTCAAACTGCGGCTGAAACGGCGTTTTTACGTAATACGCCTGTATATCTGCGCCGTATTTTATACCGGCATAAAGAAGATAGGAAGAATCAACTCCTCCCGAAAAACCAAGCGCCGCTTTTTTATTATCAGAAAAAAAAGCTTCAAGTGTCATAAATTAAAATCTCCAAAAATAAAAAATCCATAAAAACATCACAAAGCACATATAATCGAAAAAATTATATATGCGATAAAATATCACGGCTTCTGCCGTGTGTGACGCCTTCATGGCATTATGTTAATTTCATTTTACCTTAAATAAAGTATTTTGTCAATAATATTATAACTTTTTCAGTAATAATTAAAATTCAATTCACTATATAAAATAAAAAGTATTTATAAGATACTTTAAATTTAAATCGGAGTATGTTATAATAATATCAACTTGTTTGATTTTATGATTGCGGAGGTGGCTTAAATGAGTGTGTCGCTTTGTGAAAAATATCATGACTGTTTTAAAATCGGCGCGGCGGTAAATAATTATACTATACAAAAATCACGCGATTTAATATTAACCCATTTTAAGAGCATTACCTGTGAAAATCAAATGAAACCCGAACCTATCCACCCAAAAGAAGATGCATGGAACTTTTCTCCGGCTGATGAAATTGCCGATTTTGCAAGAAACAACGGAATCTCAATGAGAGGGCATACGCTCCTGTGGCATCAGCAGATGGGAAAATGGCTTGTATCCGATGAAAATGGCGGATATGCACAGAGAGAAATAATAAAAGAACGTCTTAAAACGCATATGCAAACCATTGTAAATCGTTATAAAGATATAATTTGGTGCTGGGACGTTGTAAATGAAGCGGTATCGGATAAAGACAGTGATATTTCGACTTCCGGCGATTATCCGCTTGATAAAATTCTCCGTGATGGAATTTGGCGAGACGCATTCGGACTTGATTATGTTGAAACCGCATTCAAACTCGCCTCTGAAATTATATCAGAGTTAGCACCGCAAACAAAACTTGTTTATAATGATTACAATGCGTGCGTACCCTCAAAGCGTGAACGTATTTTTAAACTTGTAGACGGAATGATAAAACGCGGAATTAGAGTTGATGATATCGGAATTCAGGGACATTGGAATCTAACATATCCGAATGATAATGAAATCCGCCGCTCAATTGAAACTTATGCGTCATTAGGCTGTGGTGTTCAGATAACGGAGCTTGATATATCGGTTTATGAAAATGATAAATTCCCTGAAGTAAACGGAGATTTGTCTGAAATTTATGAAAAACAAGCGGTACGGTATGAGAATATTTTTAAGATTTTCCGTGAATACCGCGATGTTATAAGCTGTGTGACTTTTTGGGGAGTGGCGGACGACTGCACATGGCTTGACAGATTTCCGGTAAAAGAGGGACGCAAAAATTATCCGCTCTTGTTTGACTGTGAACATAAAAATAAACCGTGCTTTGAAAGAATAATGAATTTATAATAATAATAGAATGGAGAATGTGTATGAAATTAACTGAGGCAGATGTAAAAAAGGTAAAAGCGATAGGATTTCTCCGCAATCGAGGAACCGATAAATTTTCCGGCAGAGTTATCACTGAAAATGGTGTTTTGACTTCAAAGGAAATTGCCTGTGTTGCAGAAGCAGCAGAAAAATTCGGAAATGGAACAGTAACATTTACATCAAGACTTACTGTTGAAGTTCCCGGAATTGATTATGAAAATATCGAGCCTTTCCGTGAGTTTATCGCTCAGAAAGGACTTGTTTCCGGCGGTACAGGAGCTAAAGTTCGTCCGATTGTTGCGTGCAAGGGTACAACTTGTGTATACGGTCTTCATGATACTCAAGCACTGGCAAAGGAAATTCATGACCGTTTTTATGTAGGATACGGAAATGTGGCACTTCCTCATAAATTTAAAATAGCGGTAGGAGGCTGTCCCAATAACTGCGTTAAGCCGGATTTGAACGACCTCGGAATTATAGGTCAGCTTGTGCCCGTGTTTGATGAGGACAAATGTCGTAAATGCGGCAAATGCGCTCCTGAAGAAAGATGTCCCGTTGACGCATTTGTGCGTGATGAAAACAAAAAAGTATGCATAGATACAGATAAATGTATCAATTGCGGTATATGCTGCCGCACATGTCCGTTTGAAGCTGTCGGCTCCGGTGAAACTATGTATAAAATTTGTGTCGGCGGAAGATGGGGCAAAAAAGTACGCATGAGCGATGTTTTATCCCGTTTATATTCACGCGATGAAATTTTCGATATAATTGAAAAAGCAATTCTTCTTTTCAAGCGTGAAGGAATCAAGGGTGAGAGATTCGGTTCCACTATTGAAAGACTTGGTATTGATAAAGTCGAAGAAATGCTTGCCAGTGATGAATTATTAAAAGATAAAGAAAAGATACTTGCAGAATAAAATTTATTTTAAGGCGGTACTGCTTATTGCGGTATCGCTTTTTTATTTCTGAGATTTTTTGTTTAAATATGTTTTTTATACTTGACAAATTTTTATAATGTGTTATAATATACGTATGAACAATTATTCATATGAAAATATGAAAGGATGATAAAATGAGTGATAAAAAACATTCACCCGTATGCGAAGATAATATAGTACATGAGGATATACTGCAAAAAGTTACCTCTGAAATGCCTGAGGAGGAGTTTTTATATGAACTCGCAGATTTCTTTAAAGTTTTTGGAGATACTACAAGAATAAAAATTCTGTATGTATTGTTCGAGTCGGAAATGTGCGTATGTGATATAGCTAAACTTTTAGGAATGACTCAGTCGGCGATTTCGCACCAGCTTAAAATTTTAAAACAGAGCAAACTTATAAAATACCGACGAGAAGGAAAAACCGTTTTTTACTCATTAGCCGATGACCATGTAAGAACAATTATAAATCAGGGCGTATCTCATTTATGCGAATAATATAAATTTATTTTTAAGGAGATTTATTATGACAAAAACATTTCGTTTATCAGAACTTGACTGCGCTAACTGCGCAGCAAAAATGGAGCGCGCAATTAAAAAAATTGAAGGTGTAAATGATGCAAATGTAAATTTTCTGACTCAAAATCTCACGATTGAGGCTGAAGAAAATGATTTTGCCGATATTCTTGAGAAAGCGGCGGCTGCAATCAAAAAAATTGATTCGGAGTGTAAAATTATCTCATGAACAGGGCACAGAAAAAATCTGTTGTAAAGATGATACTCGCGGTAATTCTGTATATTTCCGCTGAAATTTTTTCCGCAAATGAATTTCTAAGTCCCGCTTTACTTATTGTACCGTATATTTTATCGTATATTGTAATAAGCTATAATGTATTGATTAAAGCGGCGGTAAATATTTTTCACGGGCAGATATTCGATGAAAATTTTCTTATGGCAATAGCTTCAATAGGAGCATTTGTACTCGGTGAATATTCTGAGGGAATTGCCGTAATGCTGTTTTATAATATAGGCGAATTGTTTGAGAGCGTTACGGTAAACAAAAGCCGGAAGTCTATATCAGAACTTATGAATATACGCCCTGATTATGCGAATATTGAGCGAAACGGGGAAATTGTAAAAATTAGTCCCGATGAAGTTGAAATCGGAGATATAATAATCGTTAAACCGGGAGAGAAAATTCCGCTTGACGGAGTGGTTTCTGAGGGTGTATCAAGCATTAATACTTCCGCGCTTACAGGCGAGTCACTCCCACGTGATGTAGGTATCGGTGATGAAGTCATAAGCGGCTGTATAAATTTGAATGGATTAATAAAAATAAAAGTAACTAAAAAATTCAGCGAATCTACAGTCAGCAAAATCCTTGAGCTTGTGGAAAACTCAAGCAGCAAAAAAGCTTCTGCGGAAAAATTCATAACCAAATTCGCTCGCTATTACACACCTGCGGTTGTCATCGCCGCAGTATTGCTTTCGGTAATTCCGCCTTTGGTTTTAAATGATTCTTTTACCGTATGGGTAAAACGCGCGCTTGCATTTTTAGTTATTTCATGCCCATGCGCGCTTGTTATATCTGTTCCAGTTTCATTTATGGGAGGTTTAGGC
>CALWTV010000175.1 GCA_944384555.1 uncultured Clostridia bacterium
CATACTTACAGCTAACCCTCTCAGCGACCATACGCTCAACTTCATTGATATTCTCGCCAACTGTGGACATCCAGTTCGTTTGGAATGCCTCAGTCATATATTTCAATTCATCCCCATGCATAGTTGGGGAGCTGAGATAAATCTTTTTTTCAAATGGAGTAAAATGTTTTGTAATCATAATCTATTCATATCTCACTTTATTTTGGATAATGTGTATTTAGAATTAAGCTGCTTCTCCACGCTGTGATTTATTACCAGTTAAATTCATATTACCGTAGGTTGCTCAAACAGCAAAATAACATTTATTTCGTCATTTTTGACAAATATGTATGGCGTTTATTGTGCAACATATCAAATTTATTTTTTTGAGCTATTTTTGCAGATTTTTTGGCATTTTTGAGGGTCTCGTTGACTGATTTTCATTTTTACGAATGTATAAATTATGTATTATTATGCAAAAATCAACCATTTTCGCATAATTTCGCGCATAAAATATCAGTGCTATTCATTATTATGACTAACTTAAACTAAAAAATCTGCAAAAGCCCTATCTACTTTTTGAACATCGTTTAATAATATATTTATCTAATACTTAACTCCAATAGGACCGGTAGTTTCAAGTGACAAATTTTCATGAATATTGCCAAACAGCAATTTTTCATAAACATCGCCTTTTTGCTCGCTGCCATTCTTGCCAGCTGGATGATATGTGATAACAATATCTTCTACTATATTAACAATATTTTCATCATTGTTATAGGCAGAATACATTAGCTCCTCCAACTGAACAAAAAATTTTTCAGTATCGAACGGAATAGGAGAACCAATATGAATCAACTCATTTTCAGTTTTTTTCAAACCTTCCTCAGCCATTAATTTTTCTTCATATAATTTTTCACCCGGACGAAGTCCCGTATACTCAATCATAATATCAATATTTGGACGATATCCCATAAGTCTGATTAAATTTTTAGCAAGAGTATCGATTTTAACTGGAGATCCCATATCAAGTACAAAAATTTCTCCACCATTAGCATATACCCCAGCCTGAAGCACTAAACTAACTGCCTCAGGTATAGTCATAAAGTAACGTATTATATCAGGATGAGTCACTGTGACAGGACCGCCTGATTCAATTTGTTTTTTAAAAAGCGGAATTACAGAACCATTACTTCCAAGTACATTACCGAATCGAACCGCCACAAATTCAGTTTTAAATTCGGAAACCGCAGGCGTAAAACTGTGTGAATATATATCATCGTCATCTTCATGAACAAATAAAGCCGGTATTTTTTGCGGAGTACCCTGCTTCACCATTCTGTCAAAAGACTGAATAACCATCTCACATAAACGCTTGCTCGCTCCCATTATGTTAGTAGGGTTAACTGCTTTGTCAGTACTTATAAGCACAAATTTACTACAGCCGTACATAAGAGCTGCATATGCAGTTTTATAAGTACCGATAGCATTGTTTTTTATAGATTCACATGGACTATCTTCCATTAAAGGAACATGTTTGTGAGCCGCAGCATGATAAACTATCTCAGGTCTATATTTATCAAAAATTTGCATAAGTCGTCTTGAATCACGTACAGAACCTATCAGCACAACTAAATCAAGTGTAGGATATCTCTTTTTTAACTCCTGCTGAATATCATAAGCATTGTTTTCATATATATCAAAAATTATAAGCCTTTTAGGTGAGTGCGCCGCAATTTGACGTGAAAGCTCAGAGCCGATGCTTCCACCGCCTCCAGAAATAAATACAGTTTTACCTTTTATGTAATTGAATATTTCATTCATATTTACTGATATAGGTTCTCTGCCAAGCAAATCTTCGACTGCAACGTTTTTCATTGCACTTACAGTAAGTTGCCCCGAATACAGCTGATACATTCCAGGAAGATTCTTAAGCTCACAGCCAGTTTCACTGCAAATATTAAGAATATCTCTTTTTTGTTCAGCAGATGCACTCGGTATAGCTACATAAATTTTATCAATACCATATTTTTTGACAGATTTAAAAATAACATCGCGTCCACCCTCTACCAAAACACCGTCAATATAGCGTCCCCATTTACTCTGGTCATCATCTATTATACAGCATACCTCATCTGACATATGTTTTGATATTTTTATATCCCTAAGTATTGATTGCCCAGCATTTCCCGCACCTATAATCATCACTTTTTTAGATTCTGAATTTTTTGAATTTTTAGACACCGCTGTTTTTAGAAGCACTGCAAATCTGTACGCAAATCTTATTCCAATAGTCAGGATAAACTGAAGCATTATGCCAAACACATAATATGATGAGGGCATAGATCCAAACATCAATGTTATAGTAATTATATGAAAAATATAAAGTATAAAAGTTGCGATAATTGTTCTCGAAAGTTCAACGTAACTGGCAAATTTCCATATACTTTTATAAAGTTTAAATAACGCAAATACCACCACTGCCACAATAACATAAAATGGTATAAATTTATAATAAGCGTATAGATACTTATGAGGAATCATACTATATCTACAGTCAAATCTAAGCCAAAGCGGCAGAAAAAATGAACCCGCAAATGCAAAAATATCAAATAATATTAAACCGCCAGTAATAATATTGTTTTTTCCAAATATTTTTCTGAAACTGGAATTATTTTTTGAAGATTCCGGGCTATTTAATTTATTTTTCATTTTATATTCTTAAATTCCCCTCTTTTATACGTCTGTACATAAACAATTTGAACAAAAAAGTTAAGTGTAACTTATTTTTCTTCGCTAATTAAATAAAACAAAGCGGATTGTGTGTAAGATACAAAACCATTTCAAACTAAATTTATCACTGATTAATATTGACATGATAATATAAAAGCGATTATATAAGTATTAACCAGCTTTTTCATAAAACAACTCAACTATCTGAGCCGTAAGCTTCTCATCGTCAGGATAAAATTCTACATATTCTGTGCCTTTTTTCGCTTCTCCGGCTATATCATGCATCTGAGTAAATTCATATTCTGAGATATTATTAAATAAATCTTCAAGCTCTCTCAGTTCAAAATCTGATATCACGTAATCAGATAATTTTTTCAAATCCGAACTGCTCGGCTTAAAATCATCGCCCAGTGATTTAAGTTGATTTGAAAATCCTTCCAAAAACTGCTTCTGACGATTCATTCGGTTAATATTGGTGCTGTCTTCAAGACCGCTTCTAGCTCTAATGTAATTCAATGCCTGTTCGCCTTTTAACGTTACATTTTCACCTTTTATCAAAGTATCATCAATACCGGTAAAATCATCGGCTACTTCAACCGTAACCCCGCCTACCATATCATTTATAATGCCTACTGCCGTCATTCTAAGTGCTATATAATGATCAGGCACTACAACTTTTAAAAGCGTGGATACTGCATCAACCGTATTCTCACAACTATCACTCATTCCTGAGCCGTACGTATACGCCAAGGCAATCTGAGCTTCTATTGTTCCGGCATACTGACCGGTTACGCCCAATATCGGAACATATGTCATAGTATCTCGATTAATATGAAGAACTTCAAGAGTTTCATTTTTATGGTTAACTAATAGCAAAAGCAAAAAATCTGCTTGAGAATCATTGTTGTAGCTGTTTGACGGAGCAAACGGTTCAGTTTTATCTGTTCCTATAATCAATATTTTCTCAAAATCGCTTTTAGGAGCATAAAGTTCACCCTTATATTCAACCCAGCCTTCTCTGCGGCGGCGTGCATCTTCATCAACTTCATTCTGATGGAGCATCGCCTGTTCTTTTTTATTCGATTCCCATAATGATATTGAAACAATACCGCCGCCTAAACAGAGCAGAACTAAAAGTACAACTGATAATCTGCGGATAAGTTTCAAATTTATACGGATATTTGCCATAATTCTCCCCCGTAATCATTATACGGCGCGCTAATTTTTCAATGCCAACTCCGTACAACTTGTTTTAATTTGAAATTAACCCAGTTTTATTAAACCGTTTTTATTTGTTGTAGTAACTTCCGGAGCTGCATTGGCTGATTTAACTGCGAAAGCAATCGGGCCATCTCCGTTAAGGATAACAGTAACTGTACCATCTCCATTATTTATGACATTATCCATATCTATAACTTTCCAGTTTTCACCGCCTACATTATGTAAGCATACAACAGTATCATTCTTAGCTATTCCTAATTTGAAAGTAATAGCCATACTGTTGCCAGCTACTGCAAGAATTTCCTTGTATTTATCGCTAATATACACATCAAACAAGTCTCTTACAACAAGGTCCTCAACTTTTGAAACTTCCGGAATTTCTTCAATTAAATCAGTAATTTCCGGAACTATTTTTTCAAGAGATGTAGCTTGTTTAATCTGATAATATGCTTTTCCAAGTCTACTTGATATCTCCTCAATTGCCTCATCTACCTTTGAGACAGGTGTAATTATGAGGTCATCAGCAGTTAATGCCGCTACTTCATTTCCCTGCGCGTCTCTAATTATTGCAAGCGTCTCCTCGCCGTTTTCAGTTAAAACGGTTTCAATCTCAGGAGCAGGTTTACCCTGAACGCTAGGCGTAAAATCAGCTGCGAAAACTGCCATCATTGAACCTACTGCCAAAATGGCTGCAAGTGCGAAAACTATAACTTTTTTCATGATAAATAAATCCTTTCTATCAAAAATTATATTTATATTATTTTATTTATTTTTACATAATCTATATATTTTGAGCAACCTCAAGCTATACTCTTAATAACAATTTATTTGTATCAGCGGTAGGTGTAAATTTATTAAGACGATATATGTATTCATCGCCGGCACGCAATTTTATTATGTTTACTGCTTTACCTATATTAGGAGGTCTACTGTCCAAATTATGACAGTCCGAACCTAAACAATGTATTCTATTTTCTTTCAGCAACTTCAACGCTTTTCTTCTCGTAATCCGAGAGATAAAAAATTCCGAATTTGCTTGAATCAATGCGCCAGTCTGCTCAATCTCTTCAAAGAAATGCACTCCTTTTTGAAATTTTAAATATCTTTCAATATGTGCAATTATTACTGTTATTCCGTGTCGTTCATAAATATTCCTTACTTCATGGAACATTCTTTCAGACCATTGACAAAAAGGCATTTCCAAAAGAAGCAAATTTGTATTTTTTATTTTCAAAAGCTCTAATTCATCCGCAAAGCTTATCCCATCGAAATAAGCGACTTCAGCGCCTGTGTAAAGCTGAGGTATCTGGGATATGCTTACTTTTTTTTCATATAAGCAATCATACAGCTTTCTTGCGGCTATATGTCTGCGGCGAATAAAGGTTTCTGGATTTTCATATGTGGGATAAAAATGAGGGGTCAGCACCATATGAGCAACTCCTTGGCTGCGTGCTATTCTAAGCATCTCTAGCGATTGTTCTGGGCTTTTGCTTCCGTCATCCATACCAGGCAGGGCATGAGAATGAAAATCCGTTATATTTTCTGCAATTTGATTTGTGCTCATGCTTTTAATATTTTTAAGTATATATAATTTTATATTGCCATCGTGTACTTACATCTGGGAATTATATCCATAATTATATGATTTTTTATAATACTTTTTATAATATTTATCAGAATTATGCACTCCGTTGAATACAAATCCCAAAATTTTTGCATCAGCATATTTAAGCTGGCGCATTGTTTCAGCAAGGGCTGATTTTCCTACAAAATCTTGCCTTACGACTACTACCATTCCATTTGTAAGCCTTGAAGCTATCAGCGCATCTGAAACAACATTCACAGGCGGCAAATCCAATATAATATAATCATAAAACTCAATCAGCTTTTCCACTATATGCTGCATTCTCATTGAACCAAGCAATTCGGAAGCGTTCGGAGGTACATCTCCCGCAGGCATTATATCAAGATTTGGATTAAGTATTCCATTTTGTATAGCTTCATTTCCGTTATTGAGTCCTGCCAAAAGATTTGAAAGTCCTGGAGTCGGTCTTATATCAAGACGTTTCGATATTGTGGGCATACGAAGGTCACATTCCATAAACAATACTTTTTTATTACTCTCTGCCAGTGAATACGCTAAATTTATTGATGTAATGCTTTTTCCCTCGCCCTTTATTGAGCTTGTTACTCCGATAACTCTTTTCTGCTGTTCTTCTGTAAATGAAAACATTATATTCGTTCGGAGCAATTTATAAGCTTCAGCAGACGCAAAATTCAGCTTACTGCCTATCATGCTTTCTTTTTCGGTATTTACATCCGGGAAAAGCTTTTTTAGTTTTCTTTTACTATTTTCAAACATCAAGATTTCTCCCTTTTGGTTTTATTCGATTTGTTTTCGTACGAATAATATGCACTTTTTTTGTTTGAATCCTGCATAGATGGAATTACACTCAGTACCGGAATATCATATGTCTGAAGCAGGAAGCTTTCAGAATGTATTGTTTCACTGAACAATTCCAAAATTACAATTATACCCACAGAAATTACTGCGCCGATTAAAAATCCTATAACAGAATATTTTGTTATACTCGGAGATACGGGGCTTGCGGGAACAACTGCATAATCAACTATTTTAACTGAGCTTCCTTCAACTACATCTGAAATTTTTTCCGGCAAGACATCAGCAATTGTATTTGCAATAAGCTCAGCTTCCTTTGGGTCAGCACTTGTTATCGTAATTTGAAATATTTCCGTAGAATTTACTGCCGATGCGGATATCATGTTTTTAAGCTGGTCGTATGTATAAAGAAGTTCAGCTTCTTCAATTACGGAATTCAATGTTTTTCTACTTTCCATAATTACTATATATGTTTCTACAAGGCTTTTCGCCGCAGTTATATCTCCCGACGAGATACTTACAGATGCACTTCCCACAGATATCGAAGAATTATTTACATACATCATTGCTTTTGCCTGATACAGCGGCGTAACTAAAAATTTAGCATACAAAAATGCACTCAATGTTCCAATAATTACGGCAAATATAACAAACCATATTCTATTGATTACTGCACCGAGCAATTCGAGCAAATCTATTTCCATTGTTTCATTTTGATTATTCATCAAAAGCCTCCATTAAACTTAAAACCTTTCTATATAAATTGAAACTAAAATAGACTTAAGTTTCAATGTTTATTTTTCTTTATATATTGACTTTTTCATTATATAGTGATATAATACAACATAATATTTGATGTTAATTTTGTGTATTTTATGTAAATATTCATCATGGAAACTTAAGTCTACTAATATTTCCATTAAAATTCATTTATAAAAATAACATTATCTAACTATTTTTATCTTTACATATCCATTTCCGAAATGAAGTATGTGATACTCCTAAAAGCTGTGCGGCATATCTCCCAGATATTTCTCCTTTTCTCCATGCATTCTTAACTTCTTCAAAATTTTCAGGTTTTTCAATTGGTTTTCTCCCAAATTTTATTCCTTTTGCCTTTGCAGCATTAATCCCTTCTTTCTGCCGCTGTTTTATAAGCTCACGTTCTGTCTGAGCTACATATGAAAGTAATTGAAGGACTATGTCTGCAATAAGTGTGCCTATCAAATCGCGTCCTATCCTTGTATCCAGCAGTGGCATATCAAGTACAACTATATTTACCTGTTTTTCCTTTGTTATAATTCGCCATTGTTCCAAAATTTCATTATAATTTCGCCCGAGACGGTCAATGCTTTTAATTACGACTGTATCATCGGGTTTTATTTTTTTCATAAGACGCACATATCCTGGACGGTTGAAATCTTTTCCTGATTGTTTATCAACTATTATAAAACGGTCTTCAATTCCAAAATCCCTCATTGCAATTAATTGGCGTTCTTCATTTTGGTCCTTTGACGATACACGTATATATCCGTATGTGATTTTCATGTTCAATACTCCTTTTCTTGTATTCGGATATATATTGTACACAAAACCAACGAATAATTCGTGACTAAATATAGCAATTTAATATATTAATTTAATATAATAATAAATACATTTTATATTATTATATAGATAAATTTTAATAAATCATATTTAAAGTGTCAATCCAAATTCAAGATTGACATTTTTTGTCATTATATTTGATATTAAAATAAATCTTAATATAGAATATAAAATTAAAAGTATTTCGCAGAGTTAGTCACTCAACGATAAATAAAGTTTAACGAAAATATTAATCAAAAGTATATTTTAAAATATTATATCATATAGTGGTCGAAATTTCAATAGATTTGGAGAAATTCCTTACCCAATTTAAAAATATTTTTCCGTTAAAATGGAAATATGTAAGAATTACTACTCATATATCCTCTATGTGTAATTATAAGCGCAGTCAAAACAACAGTCAAATTAAATATACTATTTTTTACATTAAATACAAAAATATATTTTTGTAAAGGAGAAAATTAAAATGGCAAAAGGGGAAAATATATTTAAAAGAAAAGATGGCAGATGGGAAGCACGTTATATAAAGGGACATGAATTATCGGGCAAAATTATATATGGTTTTTGCTATGGAAAGACATATAAAGAAGCAAAAGAAAAAGTTACAAAATTTAAGGCAGATATTATAAACGGAAAAGATATTGGTTCCTTGAATTCAAAACATAGATTCAATTATTATTGTGATGAATGGTTAAAACAAAATAAAAATAAAATTAAAAATTCTACTTATGTAAAATACGAGACTATTATAGAAAAGCATATAAAACCCAAACTTGGAAGCTGTTATCCAACTGCTTTAAATACTAATTTAATTGAATTGTTTTCAGATAAACTTATATATGAAGACGGACTATCTCCCAAAACAGCAAAGGATATTCTATCTTCACTGCGTTCAGTTTTAAAATATACATCAAAGCAATTTAATCATAATTTCCCTAGAATAGATATTTCCTATCCTAAGGATATCAAGAAAGAGATGCGTGTTTTGTCTAAAGAAGAACAGTCAAGATTTATCCAGTATCTGATTGATGACATTGATAGTTGTAAATTCGGTGTGATTATCGCACTGTATACAGGTATACGTATCGGTGAATTATGTGCATTGAGATGGAACAATATATCAATTAAAGATAAAATAATTAAAATAACATCTACAATGCAAAGACTAAAAGATGTTTCAGTAAACCCACAAGCAAAGACCACTGTCGTAATCAATTCTCCTAAGAGTAATACATCATCAAGAATAATACCAATGACAGATTATATAACAGCGCTTTGCAAAGAGATGAATCCTCAAAGCAGTAATGCTTTTATATTAACCGGAAATGAAAATTTCATGGAGCCCCGCACTCTTCAATATCGATTAGGTAAATACACGAAAGAATGCTGTCTTGAAGGAGTTCATTTTCACACTTTACGTCATACATTTGCAACTCGATGCATAGAAGCTGGATTTGAAATAAAATCCCTTTCTGAAATTTTAGGCCATTCTACCACAACAATTACTTTAGACAGATACGTTCACTCCTCAATAGAATTAAAACGCGACAATATGCAAAAATTGGCAGACATGAGATTTGATTTATAGGTAGTTATAATTTTGTGGAAAAAATTATTTTTAAATTTTGATTTAATATAATTTACGTAATATTTTTATTTTTATAAAATGACTAACTCTGCGAAATATATTTATTTATATGGTAGTTTTTCAATCATACCTTTTGTTTCGAATAGTATTATTCCTGCAAATTAGTATTGTTATGCATGGAATTAA
>CALWTV010000176.1 GCA_944384555.1 uncultured Clostridia bacterium
GAAGGAGATATAAAAGAATATCTTGAAACAAATGAAGTTTCGGTAGATGAGCTTTGCGAAGCCGCTCCTCTGCTCAAGCCGAATCAGGTTGACGAAACTTTTAAGAAGATGGAGGTCAAAGACATAAGTGAAATTATAGATTTATTGGATTTCATTGATGAAAGGGTTATAAATGAGCTTGCGAAAAATCGATACAAAAAAACAGGGTTGACGGACGTATGTGAGCTTGCGCCATGGATGTCGGAGGACGCGCTGGAAGAGATATTGGAAATGGAATTCGGTAAAAACGGCATAAGAAACCTCGAAGAAATAGCGAGTTACTTGGATATCAAATACGTTGATAAGTTGGCAAAAAGGGGATATGAAAAAACAGGATTAACAGATGTATGCAAACTTGCAGAGAACATGTCAGAAGCTACATTGGAAGAGATTGCAGAGATGGAATACAGTAAGAATGGTATAAAGAATATTGAAAAGATAGCAGGGTATTTGAGTATCGAATACATTGATAAGCTGGCGATTGAGGCAATTTCAAAAGAGGGAATAAAATCGATAATCCCAATTGCGCCTTATGTCAGCCAAGAAGTGCTTTCAAAATACGTAAAGGAGAATTACTTTTAATCGGAATCTATTTATATTAATAAGCATAGATGGACTAATCAAATATAGAAAAGGAGAAATATATGTTTGACATGGAAAGTATAGGACGCAGAATATCGGAGTTTCGTAAGCGAATGAATATGACACAGCTTGAGCTTGCGGACACAATGAACATCAGTTTTCAGGCAGTTTCAAATTGGGAGAGGGGGATATCGATGCCGGATATATCAAAGTTGCCGGAGCTCGCCGAACTTTTTGGAGTTGGGATTGACGAGCTTTTGGGCAAAAAATCCGAGCTTATAGAAAGCGCAGCTGAAGGAGATATAAAAGAATATCTTGAAACAAATGAAGTTTCGGTAGATGAGCTTTGCGAAGCCGCTCCTCTGCTCAAGCCGAATCAGGTTGACGAAACTTTTAAGGAAGTAGAAGTAAAAAATATAGGTGAAATATTCAATTTATTGCCGTTTCTTGACCAAAGCATTATAGATGAGCTTGCTGAAAAAGAATCGGAAAAAGATAACTGTGATGGTTTGGCAATGCTTGCGCCGTTTACAAGTCAGGAAATTATCGATAGTATCGCAAAAAAGCTTTCTGAGCGTGGGATATCTATTAGTAAGATTGCGCCGTTTATGAGTAGTAATTGTATAGATGAATCAGCGGCTTTTCTGTATGAAGAATCGGGCTTATCGGCTGTCAAAGCTCTTGCGCCGTTTATGTCAGAAGAGGGCTTAGAGAAAATTGCGAATATGGAGTATCAAGAAAGAGGAATTAGCAGTATTGTATCAATTGCGCCGTTTTTGAGGGGTGAATATATTGATGAGTTGGCGCAGGAGGCAATTTCAAAAGATGGAATAAAAGCGATAAGCAGTATTGCGCCTTTTATAAGCCGAGATGTGCTTTCCAAATATGTAAGAGAAAAATACCTTTAATCAAGAAATATTCCACAGAAATCTGTGGATAAAATCATACTTTTAAGAAACAAACCGTTTCTCAGGCGATTGATAAAATATACCATTTCAAATAAAAATAAAGCGGATAAGCTCTCGCATTTATGATTAAAACATATCTGCCGGCTTTTCCGCTTTTTTATGCTATTTATTATATCTAATTACAAGTGAATATTCGTTTTATTTAATTATATTTATGGTAAATTCGGATGTATAGCGGCAGTCTGGTTTAATAACCTGAGTCATGTCAAGACCCGTGCTCCAGCTCATATTTCCGCCAATTGGAGCGTGCGCCACATCTATTATCAGATGAGATTCGCTGCGGCGTACAAGTTCATGTTCGTGCATTGCCGCGCGGCAGTCGTCAACGGTATAATGAGATAGATTGAACCCGAACGGTACAATTCCCTATAGGCCGATTCCGCTTCCGCTGTCATCTGTGACATTGAGCCAGCGGCAGTCGGTATGATGACCGTTTTCAGACGGCGGTATAAATGCGAAATAAAGTCCCTCAACGGTAGTTTTGTATACTCCCAGTTTTGCGCAGAGTTTGCGGTCAATATAGCATTCGGTATCGCCCATGCCGTAATACTCCACGTTTTCATATCCGCCCTCGATTTCAAATTCAAGTCCCAGCCTTGGGATAAAGGAGAAACCGCCGGACACGTCAAAATCCGCTTTTACGGTAATTCCCGAACCGGATATTGTGTATGCCACATAAGCGATAATTGCCCCATTGTCAAATGAGCTTTCATAAATGCTGTTTACACGTACTTCCCCGTCGCTGATTTTTTCGCAGAAACATTCGCGGAGTAAAGTTTTCATATTGTCAAAGACTTTTTCACTTTCTCTTGCGCCCCAACCGTCCTTTGCGTCAAGTCCCGTATACGGACGGATATATATAGGATTACCGCCGCTGATTATTTTTGAGCTGCCGTTCACGCAAACCGAAGTCAGTGTGCCTGATGATTTATCAAACACCGCGGAAAAACCGCCGCCGCCAACTGTAAGCGTATTGCTTGTTTCGGTGACGTTTGCGGGAACGCCTGCCGGTTTCGGAACATACGTGATTTTATGAGCGAGTCCGTACTGAGTAAATACAACTTCATGTCCCGCATTAGCGTAAGCCGTATCATGCGCCAGTTTTACATAAAACGTGACGTAATATTCGTGACCGGTTTCATATTTTACATTGTGGCTGAGTTTAAATGAATGGCTTTGACCAGCGCCGATTACGGGCAGTTCAAGTTCTCCGCTTTCAGCCGGAATTCCATCGCATAGAATTTCATATGAGAATTTATAGTCTGACGTATCCGAGAACATCGACTCATTTGTAAGACGGAATGTTTCATTTAATGAAAATCCACCCCAGGTATTATAGCTATCTCCTGATTCGATTCTTACCGGTGCGTAAGCGGCTTTTGCCTCAAGTCCCGACGGCTTTACTTTTAAGTCAGGGCGTACTATGCCGTTGTTAGTCATGAAAAGCGGGCATTCCCAATCAGTTACAGATTCACCGAAATCACCGCCGTAAGCGAAAAATTCTTCGCCACTGTCTGTTTTAGCGACAAGGCATTTATCTTGCCAGTCCCAGATAAAACCGCCTTGGAAACTCGGATAGTTTCGGAGCAGATACATGAATTTGTCCATACCGCCCCCTGCGTTGCGTATCTGATAATCAAATTCAACAAGAATAATCGGACGTCTGTCGGATGGAGATGTGAGAAGTCTTAAAATATCCTCACATGAGGCGTACATATTGCCGATAATATCGCTTATATTTTTGCCGGGCATTCCTGCCTCGTACTGACATAAGCGTGTTTTATCATATTCCTTTATAAATCCGTACATAGCTGCATGATTTGGTCCGAAACCGCTTTCATTTCCGAGAGACCATAAGAAAATGCAGGCATGATTTTTATGTGTCTGAACCATTCTTGCGGCACGCTCTGTAAATGATGAAACCCATTCTGAACGGTGTGCCAGAAGTCCGCTAACCCCATGGCTTTCGATATCGCATTCGCATATAACTAAAATTCCGTATTTATCGCATAAATCATACCATACGGGAGAATCGGGGTAGTGGCATGTGCGCACAGCATTTATGTTCATGCGTTTCATTAGTTTTACTTCTTCGGTCATATGCTCAACGGAAACAGCACGTCCGTGATAAGCCTCATGTTCATGGCGGTTGACGCCTTTTATAATTAAACGTTTGCCGTTGAGGTAAATTACGCCATCGATTATCTCAATCCGCTTTATGCCGAAATTATCATATGAGCGGTCGAGTTCCGCGCCGTTTTCATCAAGCAACGTTGCTTCCATTTTATAGAGGTAAGGAGATTCGGGCGACCACGGTTTAGCGTATGGCAGATGAATTGAAAGACGAGCGCTGTAATCGAGTGTGCTGTAATATGTATATTCATGCCAGTATTTGATTTTTTCGATTTTTTCCGCTACAATTGCGCCGCCATTATCATATATGCGGAAACGGACGAAATTATCGGCATAACCGTCAACCGCATTTACGGTTACGTCAGCGGTTATATCCGCGCTTCTGCCGTCTGTTGAAAGTACCGCCGAGATTTTGCGGTCAGTGATATGGTGCTTATTTACAATATACATTGATACGTCACGGAAAATGCCGCTTATGTGCCAGTAATCCTGATCTTCAAGATAAAACGAGGCGGCAAAGCGAACAACTGCGAGCGTGACTTGGTTTTTTCCGGCTCTGACAAACTCCGTGATATCAAAAGCGGCGGGGAGTTTGCTGTCAGTAGAAAATCCCGCAAAATTGTCATTTATCCAAAGATAAAAGGCGCATTCAACACCATTGAAATTAAGGATAACATTTTTTCCGATATCTGACGCGGAAAAATCGAATTCCCTTACATATACGCCGGTGGGATTTTTTTCGGGCAGATATGGCGGATTCGGGAACGCGCCCTTGTCTTTTCCGGGGAAAATGGTGCGTTTTCCGCCGTCATCGTTATTATACTTCCACGGATAGACATAATTTGTATATATCGGTTCACCGTAGCCATGAAGTTCCCAGTTTGAGGGAACGGGGATATCGTCCCATGATTCGCAGTCAGCGGTTATTTTTGTTATATCAGAGGTAACATCGTCGGGGTTGTCAAAAAGACGGAATTTCCAAATACCGTCAAGCGATATTCCGCCGCTTCTCGGAGAAGATGCGGGCAGGCGGTTTATTCCGGTCACGTCATTTGACATATGGTATGATAATGACATTTCAGGCTCCTTTTCATAATCTTTTATAAAATCTTTATCAGTATTATTTACTTTATTCTATATATAAGGTTTTACCATATTATCGCGCCTTTTATGTGAACAAATTGTTAATAATAGAGCGGCAACATTATTTTTTTGAAAAAAATAAACGGACGGAAGATTTTGCGCTTCCGCCCGATAATAAATCAGCTGAAATATTAATATTTATTTTATAATGTTTTAAAGATTTCTTAGCACTTCCACTACCATATCTTTTATTCTATCAATAGAATCGCCATTATCTGTATCAGTATTCTGCATCATATATGTCAGCGAGTCTACTATCTGAGATTTAAGCTGATATTCCATGCTGTCCTTTTCGTTAGTTATATTGTTTTTTTCATCATTTGAATTTCCATGATTATTTATATCATTATATATATGTTCAAGAAAATGCAACACCTGCTGGTTTGTTTCTTCACGAGCTTTTACTGCTGTCTGAATTGCATTTGCGCGAGCTGCATCACCTGAACCGCCGTTAGGACATTCATTTATTTGCATTTGTCCTATATTTAAGAGTGCTTCATGAATGTGCTGTGTATCTTCAATAATCATATCAAGTCGTGAGGCGATATATTCATTAGTAAATTCAAAGCCGCTGAATTTTTTAAGCAAGCTGAAAGCATTTTTCGGTTTTGTACTATTGTTATTTTCAGAATCAGCATAATTCATATCGCTGTTATCTGTGTTTGTTTCTTTATTCGCTTCATATGCTTCTTCAAAAACATCTGTGAAATTATTTTTATCCATTTCGATATCCTCCGTATTGCCATAGTTATCATGGCAGTCAATGCAGGGACGCATATGTGGATTTTCATCGAAATCGTTAAGGAATACGCTCTCCTCAAGGCAGATCGTATCCTCAGAGATGAAGTGCGCCCTGCCCTTTTTTATAAGTCCTCGTGCGCGTTTTATATAGGTCTGTCCTATCCGCGCTCCGTTATTATTTACAACATTAATCATACTGTTTTTTGTTATGGGTGTCTCCCCCTTTTGATTTAATTTTATCCTGTAAGCCTGTTTTTTGTTATGGGCGGCGCCCCGAATAGTTATGTACAGGATATGGCTTTATTATAACCAATATAATTTACTTTGTCAATATAAATTAAAATTTTTTATTGCAGTTAAATTAAGATTAAAAATACGATATTATTTTATATAAAATAAATAACTTGACAAAATTTGCATGGCATATTAAAATACAAACATAAGATGATTTACAGATACTTGAAGGAGTTGGTATTTTTCGGAAAACAATAAAATAAACGAGATAAGCTGTTTTAGATAAACTCATTTAAAAATATATACGAATATGTGCGAATTTTTATATTCACATCAAATAATATCTTAAATACACGATAATATTTGTTATATATGTTCAAAAATTATCATTTGTTTTATGCAATATATAAAAAATAGAATATATTTTCGAAAATACTTGACAAAATTTATACTGCGTGATAAAATACAGGTGTAAGAAAAGGAACGGCTTAAAGCAACGTATTTTCAGTTCAATATGTTCAGAGGGTACGAAAGAGGTGATAGATATGGCATTTGAACAGCTTCGCTTTGCACGCCGCCCTGTGCCGAATATGTCGGATATTATTTTCGAGCATACATTGCCATATCCGATAAAGCGTATTTGTTTCGGCGCATAGGCAGCTGAAACTTGAATGTCTATGCGCTTTATAAATTTCTGAATCAGATAATATAATTGTTATACTGATTTGTGAAATCAGTTTTAAATAAATTGAATAATTAAATAATTGCACTTAGAGCTTACAGCACAAATTAACGGCGCAGTTTATAATATTATATAGATACTGCATTTGTGAAGATAAAAAATTAGTTGTAAGTTTGTGTGACAATACTTTATAATGAAATAAAGCAGGCTGTTTAGATAGCGCGTTTACACTATTTATGCAGTCTGCTTTGTTTTAATAAATTTCTTAAAAGAGGGATAAATATGCAACGTAGAGGAACCGTGACACTGTATACGGATCGATTGATTTTAAGGCGTTTTGTAATTGAAGACGCGGAGGATATGTTCAATAACTGGGCAAATGACCCCGAGGTGACAAAATTTCTGAGCTGGGAACCACACGGAGATATTGAAATAACAAAAAAGCTACTTTCGCAGTGGGTAAAAAGCTATGATAACCCCGACACGTATAACTGGGCAGTTGTTTTAAATGATACGCCGATAGGCTCTGTCAGCCTGCTTCATCCGGATAACGATAAGCGTGAAGCGGAGGGCGGATACTGCCTTTCAAGAGATTATTGGGGAAAAGAGATTATGCCGGAAGCGTTTTCCGCGGTGATAAAATACGCTTTTGAGGAAGTCGGATTTAGGCGAATATATGCCAAACACAACGTTCAAAACCCCAATTCCGGAAAGGTAATGCTAAAATGCGGTATGAAATATATCGGAACGAAAAACGCCCCTCTCGCACTGAAACCCGATAAAATTGTGATGTGCGACTGCTATGAAATAATAAATCCGTATACAATCTAAATAAATTTATAAATTCACTTAATTTTAAAAAAATGCCTGATTAAATTAAATAAGCGAAAGCAAAATAAGTTCCCACAATGGCGGCAACGGTCAACAGCGCATAAGCGCATATCCGTACAATAACCGCCGTTTTTTTCTGTATAGGAGGCATTTTTGACATCACCGCCGCACCTATATCGCATATCATAAATAAAATTATATCAATAACGCCCTCAGCGGCAAAAAATATTCCCGCATAAAGCATAGTATCGGTTTTGCCCGCAACTGCGGTTATCCCAAAAACTGCGGAGATATACGCGCCGAGTAAAAACCAATACCAATACGCACGTACACGAAACATCTGAACCAGCTTTATCACCGATGCCAACAGTAAAAATGAGCCTAAAAGAGATGGAAGAAGAATGCGGATAAGCTCAGATTTAAAGTACATGATAACACTAAGAATAATGAGCCACGCGCCGCTGTATATATTAAAATTCATGCGTCTGAGCGGCTTGAGCCTAATATTTTTCACACGCCGGTTCAGCCCGAACAAAATCAAAATTCCGCTCGCCGCAAACATTACGGAAACTATAAGCGCCGAGAATTTAACAAGATATGTTGCTCCAAGCGATACCGTTATTCCCGTAAGCAGAGTCATAATCGGAACAATGTATTTGAACACGGGATTACCCTGATTTTCATCAAGTGCTTCATCTATACGACTTGTTTTTCCCGATTTATATTCATCAACTTCATTTCTCATTACGATTTCCTCCTAAATCTTTTTATTCTTTCAAATTTAGTGATTCTCGCAGACCAACTGCTTAATTATAGATTTGCAGTTTTAATGTACGCTTCCAAAACTGACATCGCCGCGGCAGTAGAGGTTTCCCCTTTTGCAAGCCGGCGGGCAATGTGAGGCACTCCTCCGGCGGTTTCCACTCTCAACGCGCCCTTCTGTGAGTCAAAAATCTTTGACCAAAGCGCAATATCAAGCTTTTCCGGATAAAGATGTACCGCACCGTCACGCTCATCAATTTTAGTAATTCCGGCTCTTTTTCCAAATCCGCGGATTAAAGAAACTTTCAACAAGTTCATAGCCTCAGCAGGCGGTTCACCGTAACGGTCACTCAATTCATCGCATATATCGTGATAATCTTCTTGATTTTCGATATGTGCGATTTTTTTATACATATCCATTCGCTGAGCGGAGGCGGAAACATATGACTGCGGCAGAAACGCATCGATTTTGAAACTGACGGCACATTCGACTTCCTTTTTCGGAGTTTCGCCTTTTTCTTCGAGAATAGCGTCATTCAACAATTTGATATATAAATCATAACCGACAGATTCAAGATGACCGTGCTGTTCCGCACCGAGAATATTACCCGCACCTCTTATTTCCATATCACGCAGAGCGATTTTAAATCCGGCACCGAACGCGGTAAAATCACGTATTGCGCCAAGCCTTTTTTCGGCGATATCAGTGAGCGTTTTTCCTTTCTGATAAGTAAAATACGCATAAGCACGGCGAGAGCTTCTGCCGACACGCCCTCTAAGCTGATGAAGCTGAGCCAGTCCCATTTTATCGGCATTTTCGATTATAAGTGTATTTGCATTAGGCACATCAACACCGGTTTCGATAATCGTAGTAGATACGAGAATATCGGTTTCTCCCTGTACAAGCGATGACCAAATCTCTTCAATCTGATTGCGATCCATCTGACCATGAGCCGCCGCAACTCTTGAATCCGGCAGAGCTTTTTGAATTTTTGCCGCAACGTCAAATATATCCTCGACTTTATTGTGCAAATAAAATACTTGACCGCCTCTGCGCAGTTCGCGGCGCATAGCCTCGGTTATAACTGCGTCATCATGTTCAATTACATAAGTCTGTACGGGCAGGCGGTTTTCGGGAGCTTCTTCAAGTACAGACATATCACGTATTCCCGACATCGCCATATTGAGCGTTCGGGGAATAGGAGTTGCGGTCAGTGTAAGAACGTCCACATTCGGGGCTATTTGTTTTAATTTTTCCTTTTGAGCCACGCCAAAACGCTGTTCCTCATCGATTATCACAAGTCCCAAATCCTTAAAAACGATATCATTTGAAACAATGCGGTGAGTACCTACGATTATATCGATATCACCTCGTCTGAGTTTACGCAGAGTTTCTTTTTGAGCCGCCGGATTTTTAAAGCGGGATATCATGTCAACCGTAACGGGATACCCTCTCATTCGTGAAGTCAGCGTTGTATAATGCTGAAACGCCAAAATTGTAGTTGGAACGAGTATGGCGACCTGTTTTCCGTTTGTGACCGCTTTAAATGCAGCTCTCATAGCGACTTCGGTTTTGCCGTAACCGACATCACCGCAGAGTAAACGCTCCATCGGGTGAGGAGATTCCATATCGGCTTTAATTTCGCGTATTGCCTCAAGCTGACCGTCGGTTTCCACATATTCAAATGAATTGTCAAAATCTCTCTGCATCTCGTCATCGGGTGCAAATGCAAATCCGGGCTTTTTCATGCGCTTTGCGTAAAGCTCGATTAATTCTTTCGCCATTTCACGTGCCGCGCCTTTAGCTTTAGTTTTGGCACGATTCCATTCCGCACCGCCCATTTTTGATAATTTAACTGCTCCGTCTGCGCTTCCGGCACCGATATATTTAGTAATTGCCTCCATAGCCTCGACAGGTAAGAATAATTTGTCTTTGCCGGAATAACGAATGCTGATATAATCTCGGTAAACTCCGTCAATCGCCAGATTTTCGATACCCATATACTGTCCTATACCGTAATTTCTGTGAACTACGAAATCGCCCACTTCAAGGTCGGCATATGACATGATTTTCTGTTCGTTTAATTTTTTCTTTTTGAGTTTATTATGGCGTCTGATTGAATATTCGCCGCGTTTTGAGCCTGCGGCAGAGAGATTAATCAGCGCGAATTTAACCGCAGGAAGTTCAAAGCCGCCGTGATATGCACCATACATAACGCCGACTGCTTCTGCGGGGATTTTTTCATTGACATTATCGTCTGTATCTGAAATTTCATCTTCTGAATCATTTTGCTTAATTGAAGAAACTGAAAAAGCGGAAAATCCGTCATCGCATAATCCTTTTACAATTTCACGCACTTCAGGTTCGCTGTCGCATAAAATTACCGTTCTGTAACCGGCTTTTATAAAAACTTCGGTATCTTCCTTTACAGTAGGGGTATAAGTTTGAGCGGCTCCCGTAACGGTAGGTTTTGCGGTAAAATTGAATATGTCGCCGTTTTTGGAGTCAGCCACCGTACTTGAAAAAGCGGTTACGTTTATCATACCGTGTGAATTTAAAAATTCGTCAAACAGTTCCGGCTCGATACAGTATTCGGCAAATTTCGCGTAAACGGTTTTATCCTCAATCATCGCGGTTACAGATTGATACAATAATTTATAGGCGGCGTCACACCTATCTCGCACCGAATTCAAATCGCATACGATAATCGGTGCGCCTGTATCGTAATAATCCAAAATAGTTTCCTTTTGCGGATAAACTGCGGATAGATATTTATCGGCAAAATCGATAATGCGTCCGTCATTATTTGAAACTGCGGCAATTTCGGCATTGATATCGATTCTGCGGTCGGAATTAGCTACAGTGCGCAGAAGTGAATTGAGAGCGGATAATATATCGGCTTTTGCCTTTTCAGATACGATAACTTCACGTGCGGGCGGCAGAGTGATTTTGTCAAGCGGAGATAAAAATCGCTGTGTGGAGATATCAAAAATGCCCATACGGTCGATTTCGTCTCCGAAAAGCTCAATTCGCACCGCTTCGGCTTCGGTTGAGTCACCGCTTTGAGACAATGGCGGGAATACGTCAATAATATCACCTCGTACAGAGAATTGACCGATACCCTCGACCAAATCCACGCGGGAATATCCTGCGTCCACAAGGCGTGTGGAAAACTCGCTTACGGAAATTGAATCAGACTCGGAAATTACGATTGTATTTTCGGCTAAAGTCGCGCGCGGCATAGTAAAAGAGCAGGCGGCGTCGGGAACGGTAATTACTACCTCGCATTCATTTTCTGTAATTGCGCCGAGTACGCGCAGACGCTCCTGTTCAAATTCATGGGAAGAAGTAGCACCGCAGAAATTGAGGTCACGAACCGGATAAAACATGACACGCAGTCCGGAAGCAGTAAGAAATTCACGCAGACGAGAGGCGTCACGTTCTTCGGAAACGATAATAAGCGCGGATTTTCCGGTAATGCGGTATAAATCCTCAATAAATGAAGCGTAAAACGCATATGACGCGCCCTCGCATAATCCAGTTACCGTGAGCGGAGTCAGCGATTGAGGAGAGGGGAGCTGCCCCTGTAATTTTCGTGAGCGGATATGTTTTGAGCGGTCGGCGATTGTTTCGGTGAGCTGGGAATATTCACGCAGTTGACGGATTGAATGGTTTATGAGATTATAATTCATACAGGATATCCTCGCTTTTATTTGAGATTTGACGTGTAAGACGGGTGAACAGCGGATAATTTTATGATAAGCGCCATATTATCCGGCTGAACCTTTGCTTCATTTGCCGCCTTATTGCGTCTGATTGCGCCGCACTTTTTGCATTTGTGAACTATAATATAGCCTTTTTTGGGGTCAGTTTCAACAGCGATTGGTTCAAGCTCTCCGCCACATTCACTTGCGCGATCGCCGGGATTTACATCAAGATGAACCGACCACAAGCAGCGAGGGCAGTGATTGCGGGACGTATACCCAAGCGGTTTTACCTCAAAACCGCAGTGAACGCATTTAAAGCCGCTGTCATTTTTAGTAAAGCGTTTTTCTTCTAAAGCAGACATAATTAACTATATGCGGAGAATACACCCCGCACCTCCATTCTGATTTTATTTAATAAAAGCTGAATAAATTCGATGTGAAAAATACAATAATAAATTTGGGGATAAAATTTCCTTATTTTAAAAATTGAGGTACAGTAAAATCCATGAAAATTAAATTTAGAATAATGGTTATTATAGCCGCAGTGATGATTATGATACTGCCGATATCAATTAACGCGGAGGTCGGCGGCACAAGCCCATATGAAAACGGCGGAATGCTCGGTGGAAGTGAAAGCACTTCAAACAACAATAATATGCCGCAAACCGGCGCAGTAGATTCGATAACGGACACAAATGCGCTGACAGGCACAAATTCAATTACAAATGAAAATTCGATAACTGAAACTGCCGCGGATAATATGACGCAGCAAGCGGACAATATCAGCATTGGAGCGGTTATAATCGGAATACTCGCAGCGCTTTCGATAGTGGTAGTAATTGTGCTGTTTGCAATGCGCCGCAGAGGAGAATAATTTTTTTATAATAATCAGTGTAGGTTTGTTAATTGAAAATTATTTTCCCACGCAGAATTTTGAGAAAATTTCGGAGACAATATCTTCAGAAACGGAACGTCCGTCGGTCATGTCAAGCTGAGCGAGGGCGGATTCAGCGCAGAAGCAGATAATATCGGGACTTTCACCGATACGCAGGCTTTGAAGTGCGCGTTCCATATCATCAGCGGCACGTGAAACCGACGCAAACTGACGAGCCTCGGAAATAACGGCATCATTTGAAATATCAATCGAGCCGTCAGTATACATATCATTAATCACGCGGCAGAGCGACTGTATTCCGCTTTCCGTAAAATCTGAACTTACAGAGTTAAACTCATTTAATGCAGAGATAGTAACAATTTCATCAAAGATATTCTCATCAGGCAGATGAAATTCAGCGTCAGCAATATCGGATTTATTTATAACTGCGATTTTCTTGGCATTTGAATTTACGAGAGCGTCAATAACAAGTGAGTCTTCCCCGTCAAACGGACGTGAACCATCGAAAACCGCAATAATGAGCGCGGCTTCGGCGGCAGATGAAACGGCACGTTCGATTCCGATTTTCTCTACTGCGTCATCGGCACTGCGAATTCCGGCGGTATCGAGTAAAATAAGTTTGACATCTCCAACTGATACAGAGGTTTCGAGAATATCACGTGTAGTACCGGCGATATCGGTAACAATCGCGCGGTCACTGCCGCACAAACAATTATAAAGCGAACTTTTTCCGGCATTGGGCTTACCGATTATTGCAGTAACAACACCGTCAGTAACAGCCTTACCGGTTTTATAGGTAGCGGCTAATTTTTTGAGATTATCGAGTGCCATTTCAATCGACTGCGCCAAAAATTCGCGGTCAGGTTCGGGAAGTTCTTCCTCAGGATAATCGATTACCGCATAGATTTTAGCAATAGCAGAAACAAGGGTATTTCGGATTTGTTCAATTCGGTTTGATAAAATGCCCCTTGACTGAGATAGAGCGAGTTTGCGTTGAGCCTCGGTTTCGGATTCGATTAATTGACCGACTGCTTCGGCACGTGTAAGCGATAGTTTGCCATTTATAAAAGCGCGTCTTGTAAATTCACCGGGCATAGCGGCTTCGGCTCCGCAAGCGAACACGCATTCAAGCACTTTGCGGGTAACGGCAATACCACCATGACATGAGATTTCGACGGTATCTTCTCCGGTAAAAGAATTTGGAGCGGCAAAAGCAACGGCAACAGCATCGTCAGCACTCTCACCATCATTATTTATATCAATAACAGTACCGTAAACAGCGGTTCTAGGTTTAATCTGAGATAATTTTACGCCCGACTTTGGGATAAAGCATAAATCAGCGGTTTCAAAAGCGGTATCTCCGCTGATACGTATAACGGCAATACCGCCTTTTCCCCTTGGGGTTGAAACTGCGGCTATGGTTTTCATATAAACACACACCTCCTCAAAGTTTTTCCACAGAAAGCTGTGCAAAATTTTTCAAAAGAATCAAATTAAAATGAAATTCTATAATATAAAATCATATCTGTTCAAACAATTATTATAATTATTGAGCGTAAGTATAATCAATTGGTGCATAATCACGTTAAATATTGATGTCATGAATATTATTACAAGAATAAACGAAATTGGCGAAGAACAAAACATTCTCCGCCTGATTTAGCATAATAAAATTGATTTTTAAATTAAATAACAGTAGACTCCGCAGTAATTTCGGACTGATTTTCGGTATTTTGAATAGCAGAAACATCATCATTATCCAAACCCAAATCCGCGTTTTTAATCATATCAAGTTCCTCTATGCTTGACACTTTTTGAATTGCGGGACGCTTTTTATCAAACTGATGAGAGGAGCGGCGGTTTGAATAATTACGAGGCTTGCTTTCTCTCTGAGGAGCCTGCTGACCTTCAACTGTAATAATAACTCTGCGGTTTTCATCAGAACCTACTGAATGAGTAGAAACGCCGTCAATACCTTGAATTTCAGAGTGAATAATTCTGCGTTCATAAGGATTCATCGGCTCAAGCAAAACATTTCTGCGGTATTTAAGCGCGCGAGCCGCCATTCTTCTTGCAAGAGCACGGAGTGTTTCCTCACGTTTTGCGCGGTAATTTTCGATATCAACAATTACTTTTACATATTCACGCTTTGATAAAGTACCGGACTTGCGGTTTACGGCGAGATTAACAAGATACTGGAGTGCGTCAAGGGTTTCACCGTGATGACCGATTAAAATTCCGCTGTCCTCACCGGCAACATTGATTACTCTGCCGACATCATCGGAGCCTTCAACGATTTCATTTTCGGGAACCGCAGAAGATTTAAGTTCCATTACGGAAAATAACTCAGTAAGAAAAGATACAGCGCATTTCATCTCGTCTGCGGAAACTTTAAGGCCTTCATCTTTTGATTTAACAGGAATATCTGAAATATCTGATAATGAACTGTCATCTGACAATTCAGTTTCAGAGGTTTTTTTATTATCGATTTTAGCCGGTTTTGATGTTTTTTCAGATTTACGTGCAGGCGCGGAGGTCTTTTTAGCCTCAGGCTTTTCGGCTGAGCTTTCAGTTTTTTCAGTAATTTTCTCCACAGGCTTTGTGGATTTTTCAGACGGCTTTTCTGAAATTTTTTCGATTGTTTTCTCCACAGGTTTTGTGGATTTTTCAGACGGTTTTGCGGCGGAAGATGACTGTTTTTTGGAAGATGAATTTACAATATCCTTGAGTGAGTCAAAATCATCGGATTCGCTGTCATTTCCGATAATAACCTTAATTTTCGCGGGAGCTGCCCCGAAACCGAGGAAACCTTTTTTGGGCATTTCAATAATTTCATAGGAAATAGACGCGCTGCCGCCGCCGTACTGGGAAACCGCATTGGCAACTGCTTCTTCGACTGTCTTTCCCGTGACAATCTTTTCTTCTTTCATGGTAATAAAAACCTCATCTTATAACGTAAACTTATGATTATATAAATTATAGCGGTATACTGATATCGCTAATTAAGAGCGGCAAATCAAAGTTAAAGCGCGTATTATTTTAACTTTAAGATAAAGCCACTCTCTGTGTCATGGCGGCAAAAAACGCCGCCCTATTTAAATTTTTAATTTATAATGTCTTACTTTGATTTTGATTTGGGATAATTCTTTTTAGGAGCGTTAGGATTTGGCTTTTTAACGTCCTTTTTATTATCCCCAGCATTTTCGGTATTTTCTAAAGCAGTATCTTTTTCAGCATTGTCCGAGGTATTTTCGGCATTTTCTGAATCACCGTCAGTATCATTTTCAGCTTCGGAATCACTTTCAGTTTTGTCTGAATCTTGAGTTTTGCGTTCATCTTTTTTGAGCGGTGCGGGAGCAAGTTTGGCATTTTTCTCATTTTTCTTAGAAGAAGCGTCATCATCTTCCGCCTCGCCGTATACCACATCATCGTCAATATAGTGAAGGCTCTTGATTTGTCCTTTGTGAACGCTGCGATTTTGCTGAGATTTACCTTTGCTTTTCATACTGTATTCCTTTTCAGCGGCTTTAAGCTCTTCCTCGGTATAAACGGGATACGGATAAATCTTGTGAAGAATAATAGTTTGAACAACCATAAGGAGATTGCGGAAAATCCAGTAAACGCCGATAGCGCCGGCAACCTGAAAAGAAATATAAGTGCTGAGCAGGGGCAGTGAATAATCCATAATCTTCATGGAGATATTATTCTGCATATTCTGCTGCTGAGTATTCATATAAGTGAGTTTGCGAGTAATTTTCTGAGTAACGATAAGGCATACGAGAGTTACAATCGGGATTAAAACGAGAATCGAGTCTATCGTCGGAATCTGTGATAAATCGATTGAGCCGCCGAGAATCGTAAAGTCGGGCAAATCGCTGACACTCAGATTAAAACCCTCAATGCCTTTGAAAGCGTCAATGCCGTGTTCTCGGATATAATTGACCATCGATATCTGTTCATTACGTATATCAATTACGTAATCGGGAGATATCGTTGTAATTGTTTCTTTAATTTTGAGTATAACGTCATTGGAAAGACCGCAGATATAACGGAGCGGAGCTATAACAACATTATAGAGCGCAATAAGAATTGGAAATTGAATGAGCAGAGGCAGACAGCCACTTGCCGGATTAAAGTTTTCGTCGCGGTAGAGCTGCATAATTTCTTCATTTAGTTTC
>CALWTV010000177.1 GCA_944384555.1 uncultured Clostridia bacterium
ACATTTTATCCGGTTTCTTCGGTAAAAGGGCATGAGAAAACGTATGAAATGAAACAGGCATCAAATTTCAACGGATATATTGGGGCAGCTGACAGTCTTGTTTCATTTTCGCCGGAATTTGCGGGAATAATTTCATCTTTGCTCGGACGAGTGGTTGTCGCAGATAATCTTGACAACGCATCTGTAATCGCACGCGCTTTGGGGTATAGAATAAGGATAGTTACCCTTGACGGTCAGCAGATAAATGCAGGCGGCTCTTTTACCGGAGGTTCCGCAAAACGTGACAGCGGTATGCTTACAAGAGGAGCTGAAATTACACGTCTTGAATCTGAATCTAAACAAATTGAATCTGAAATTTCCGATATAATTAATAAAGTATCCTTATTTCAGAATGATATTAACAAAATTGAAACCCAGAAGCGTTCTCTTGATGAGCAAATAAAAATTACGGAAACGCTGATGAATTCTGAACTTAGCCAGTTAAGTGAGATAAAATCCAAGCTTGATTTAAATGAGCGTCTTTTAAAAAATTTATACTCCGACAGTGAAAAAATAAATGAACTTACTCAGAACAGTGAAGAAGATATTTCACGAATGGAAAGAGAATTATCTCAAATTGAAATTAAAATTAAAAATATATCTGAAAAACGTACTGAGATAGATGTTGAAAAATATGAAATCGAAGAAAAACTCGATAATATATCTGAAAAACTCAACGCTCATTTGATACGCAAAACTGAATTGCGTAAAGATGTTGAAAGTGCAGAAAATTATGTCAGTGACTCTGAAAATAAAATTGCAGAGATAAAAAGCAATATTTCGATGAGAAATGAAAAAATTGCCTCACTTGATTATAAAATAAAAACGTTTTCATCAAAAGAAGAACAAAACCGAAATGAATATGCCGCTGTTTCAAATGTTATTGCTGCACTTGAAGCGGAACGTGCTGAAACAGATAAAAACAGTTTGGATTTTGAAAAAAAGCTCAATGAAATACGTCAGAAAATACGTAACGTGAATAACCGTAAGGAACTTTCTTTGCGTGCTCATACTCAAAACGAATCAAAACTTTCATCTATGCGTGGCGAATTCGATAAAATGACTTCCCGCTTATGGGATGAGTATGAATTAACTCATTCAGGAGCAGTTGCACTTGGATATCCCAAAGTTACTGAAGAGAATCGTACAAAAATTGCGGCACAGCTAAATGATTATCGGCAGCGTTTAAAAAATTTAGGAAACGTAAATGTCGGAGCAATTGACGAATATTCCGAAGTAAAGGAACGATTTGACTATATGTCATCGCAAATTAATGACCTTGAAACCTCAAAGAATGAGCTTCTATCAATTATAAATTCTCTCGAAACAGAAATGAAAAATGAATTCATAAATGTATTTGAGAAAATAAATAAATCATTTAATGAAGTTTTTACTGAACTTTTCGGCGGAGGAAGTGCTGAACTTGTACTTCTTGACCCTAATGAAGTGCTTTCATGCGGTATAGATATAAAAGCTGCTCCACCAGGAAAAATGATAAAAAATATGATGTTGCTTTCAGGAGGTGAACAGGCTTTTGTAGCAATCGCGCTGATTTTTGCGATTCTTAAAATAAATCCATCACCATTCTGTATATTCGATGAAATTGAAGCGGCACTTGATGAGGTTAATGTAGTTAGATTTGCCGATTACATTAAAAGATATTCTGACAATACCCAGTTTATTGTAATAACACATCGGCGGGGAACTATGGAAATTGCAGACCGCTTATATGGCGTTACTATGCCTCAGCGTGGAATATCACGCGTCCTTTCACTGGATCCCAATAATATAGGTAATAAAAATTCAATAATAAATAGATAACGGAGTGATATGTATGGCATTTTTTGAAAAATTAAAAGCCGGACTTGCCAAAACTAAAAATGCGGTATTTAAACAGGTTGACGAGCTTTTCAAAAAATTTGTAAAAATAGATGAGGAACTCATGGAAGAGCTTGAGGAACTGCTCATCTGTGCTGATGTCGGAGCCGCAACTACCGAAGATATAATTGAGAAACTGCGCGATAAAATAAAATCTGAAAGATTAACAGATGGTGATGAGGCAAAAAATGCACTAAAGGAAATATTGAAAGAGTCGATAGGTGAAGGTGCAGAGCTTAATATTTCCAAAGGCGAATTATGCGTTATTTTGGTAATAGGTGTAAATGGTGTTGGAAAAACAACATCTATCGCTAAAATTGCCAATAAACTTAAAAATGACGGAAAACGTGTAATAGTAGCCGCAGCAGATACATTTAGAGCTGCGGCAATCGATCAGCTTGAAGTATGGACCGAGCGTGCCGGTGTTGAACTTGTAAAGCAAAATGAAGGTTCTGACCCTGCCGCAGTTGTATTCGATGCGATAAATTCAGCACGTAAAAAGCAAGCTGATGTACTTATAGTTGATACAGCGGGACGCTTACACAATAAGAAAAATTTAATGAATGAGCTTGCTAAAATTAACCGTATAATTGACCGTGAACTTTCATCTGCTTCACGTGAAACATTATTGGTTCTTGACGCTACAACAGGTCAGAATGCGGTAAATCAAGCTAAGGAATTCAAAAATGCCGCTGATATTACCGGACTTATTCTTACCAAACTTGATGGAACTGCTAAAGGAGGCGTTATTTTCTCGGTAAAACGCGAACTTGATATACCAGTTAAATTTATCGGAGTCGGTGAGAAAATTGATGATATGGAACCATTCAATCCCGATGATTTTGTAAATGCACTGTTTGACAATAATGAAGAATAATATTAATTTGACAGGAAAGTTTAGTTATGTGTGAAAAAATAGTTCTATCTTCCAACAATAAAAAGAAAATTGCCGAACTTGAAACTTTATTTCGTCAATATTCGTCTGATAAAACAGAGATTTTTTCTTTAAAAGATGTAGGAATTATTGACCCCATAGAAGAAAACGGCAGTTCTTTTGAGGAAAACGCTATTATAAAAGCAAGCGTGCCGGCAAAATTAGGATATATTGGTATTGCAGATGACTCAGGACTTGTGGTTGATGCTCTCAACGGCGAACCTGGTATTTATTCTGCGAGATATGCGTCAGATAACAAAAAATGCGATAGTTCTGACAGTGAAAATAATAAAAAATTGCTTGAAAATTTGAAGAACGTTGCATATGAACAGCGTACTGCGCGATTTGTATGTGCGGTAGCGTGTGTATTTCCGGACGGTGAAAAATTTACGGTACGCGGAGAATGTGAGGGGGTAATACTTAATTTTCCGAGCGGTGACGGCGGTTTTGGATATGACCCGTTGTTCTATTATCCACCGCTTGATAAAACTTTTGCGCAACTTACGTCTGATGAAAAAAATAAAGTAAGTCATCGAGGAAAAGCAATGCGTGAGTTTTTGGAAATATTTAAAGAGAAATACAATCAAAAATATAAAAAATAATGTATGAAGAAAGGTAGAATCAATGCTTAACAGCAAACAAAGAGCACAGCTACGCGGTATGGCTCATGATATTGATACAATTTTTCAAATCGGCAAAAGCGGTATATCCGAGGAATCTTGCCGCCAAATTTCAAATGCTCTTGAAGCAAGAGAACTTATAAAATTACGTGTGCTTGAAACAAGTCCGCACAGCGCAAGGGAAGCCGCTGACATAATTGCTGAATCTACTGATTCGGAAGTAGTTCAGGTTATAGGAACGAAATTCGTACTTTACAGAGAATCAAAGGAAAATAAAAAAATCGACCTCGTATAATTAACTTTTAATTTGATAATAGGTACAGTTTATGAAAATCGGAATCTACGGAGGAACTTTTTCACCTCCTCATAACGGTCATACTTCTGCAGCTGTAAGTTTTTTGAATAAATGTAATTTGGATAAATTATATGTTATTCCAACTTCAACTCCACCGCATAAACATATAGCGAATAAAGATAATCCTAATATGCGGCTTGAAATGACAAAACTCGCTTTTTCGGGACTTGACAGCCGAATTTATATTTCAGATATTGAGATAAAAAGAAGCGGTTTAAGCTATTCTGTTGATACGGTTAAATATTTTCATGATAATATAAGCGAAAATTTATATATGTTAGTTGGAACAGATATGTTTTTAACACTTGATAAATGGTTTCGAGCAGAGGATATTTTTAAAAATGTCTGTATAGTTTGCGCAAGACGTGAAAATGAACTGGAAAATAAAGAGAAAATCAGTCGTAAATTAGAGGAGTACAAAGAAAAATTTAACGCAAATGTAATAATACTCGATGCTCCGCCGGTTCCAATGGATTCAAGCAGTATACGGCATGCGATTTCATCCGGTTTTGATGTTTCTGATATGATATCACCTTCGGTTTTTGACTTCATACGCAAAAACGGATTATATGGCTGTAATATTAATACGGAGAAGAACATCAAATGACAGAAAATAAAATTTTTATATCAGATGAAATGATTGAGATACTTAGAGAACGTGTAAAACCGTATCTCTCAGAAAAAAGATACCAACACACGCTCGCAGTTGAAGAAGAGGCGGCAGCGCTGGGAAAAATTTTTATACCAGATGATTACGAATTGGAAAACAGACTTCGTGCTGCTGCATTACTTCATGATATAACAAAAAATTATACGGTTCAAAAACAGTTGAAATGCTGTGAGGAATTTGGTATAATTATAGGTGAATACGATGTCGATATGCCTAAAGTTTTTCATGCGAAAACTGCCGCTGCCGTTGCGGAACGTGATTTTGCGGATTTTGTAGATGACGATATCATAAATGCAATAAGATGGCATACTACCGGACATGCAAAAATGAGTTTGTTTGAATGTATTATATACCTTGCGGATTACATTGAACCGACTCGTGATTTCCCTGATTGTATAGAGCTGCGCGAATTTTTTTACCAAAAAGTGAAAATTTGCACTACGGAATCAGAACGTCTTATGCTTTTATGCGATACAATGGTTCTTTCTATCGATATGACCATAAAAAATCTGATTGCGGAATCCTCACTTATTGACCGTGATACGGTTGAGGCGCGCAACTTCTTTATCAATATATGATAAAAAGGAGCAATATCGATGAAAAAAAATAACAGGAATAAAATTTCTACTGGGAAAATAGTGGGTATTGTTTTGATTATAACTATTTTTTCTGTAGTATCCCTAGCTTCCGCATTTATCCTTTTTTATCGTCCGCCAGTTGATAACAAAGTCCCTTTTGATACGGAAACTTCAGAAATAACTGATTCCGAGACTTCAGAAGATTCAAATGATCCTCCTCTATCAACCGATCCTCCAGAAACTAACAAGCAGGAATCTGATAATAATGAGTATACCCCTAAAAGTGAAGTATTTAATTTTTTGGTTTTAGGACATGACAGAGTTGCATTAAATACTGATGTAATAATGTTGATATCATATGATGTAAAAGACGGTAAGGTTTCAATTCTTCAAATTCCGCGTGATACTTATATTGAATTGTGGGGTAGCAGACACAAAATTAATTCTGTTTTTGCAGCATACTACAACAAGGCTAAATCAGAAAAGGCTGCTGACCCTTATCTGACAGCACTCGGTGATTTTGCATCAATACTTGAGCAGAATTTATGTATTAAAATTCATTACTATGCTATTATGGATTTGAACGGATTTGTGAATATAGTTGATATAATAGGTGGGGTAGATATGTATGTTCCTGAAACATTATCATATTCTGACCCTGAACAAAACCTTTATATAAGTATACCTGCTGGATATCAGACTTTATCAGGAAAACAGGCAGAGGGTCTTGTTCGTTATAGAATGGGATATGTAAACGCAGATATAGGGCGACTTAACGCACAGAAAATGTTTGTAAGTGCATTTATTCAAAAAGTTCAGTCAAGCCTTACATTAGATAATGTAGCTAAAATTACTGACGAAGTTCTCAAAAACCTTACATCAAATATTACTGCTGCTGACAGCGTATACTTTGCAAAAAGTATATTGAGTGTAGATCTCTCTAAAATTGAAATGTTTACACTGCCTGGAAACGGTACTTATGTAGGAAAGGCATCGTACTATGTAATGAACCGTCCGGATACACTTGCTTTAATAAACAGTCATTTTAATATCTATGATAAAGAAATATCAGATGCTATATTTGATAAAAATCTTGTTTTTGTTTCTGAAGATTATTCAGATGTAAAGGCTCTTTATTATAATGAAGGCGCAAGTACTGTAAAAGATGAATTCAGCGCACAAGAGATTATTGATAATTCAATAGATATACCTATGTTAAATTAAGGAGGAGTATAATAAATGGAAAACAACGAATTAAATCCCGTGCAGGATTCCCTTAAAGATGCCGCTCCGAAAGAGATTGCTGAAACCATTGTCCGTATTCTTGACCGAAAAAAAGCACGTGATATAAAATTGCTTTTTGTGGAGAAACAGACGATTATTGCTGATTATTTTGTTATCTGTACAGGTACTTCAAGCACTCAGATAAAATCTTTGGCAGATGAGGTAAGCTATAAACTTGGAATTGCCGGTGTAGAAACACTGCGTACAGAGGGTGAAAACAGTTGGATTTTGATTGATTTCGGCTGCGTAATAGTCCATATATTTAATAACGAATCAAGAAATTTCTACAATCTTGAAAAGTTATGGAACGATGCTACTGAAACTAATATAAAAGATTTATTGATTTCTGAATAAAATTGATTTAATTTTGGCTGTATGCCGACTAATTTATAAAGACAGAAGGTTTTTTGTATGAGATATGAATTTGCTGACATTGATAAAAAATGGCAGGATAAATGGGACGAACTTGAGGCATTCAAGGCAGTCAACGATTACACAAAAAAGAAATATTACGCTTTAATTGAATTTCCGTATCCATCTGGAAACGGTCTTCACATAGGTCATCCCCGTCCTTATACCGCGCTTGATATTGTCGCGCGCAAAAAGCGTATGCAGGGGTATAACGTGCTTTTCCCAATGGGTTGGGACGCTTTTGGTCTTCCTACCGAAAATTACGCTATTAAGAATAAAATTCATCCCGCAAAAGTTACCGAAAAAAATGTTAAGCGCTTTAAAGAACAGCTTAAATCTTTGGGACTTTCATTTGACTGGTCGAGAGAAATAAATACAACTGACCCTGAGTATTTTAAATGGACACAGTGGATTTTCCTTCAGCTTTATAAACATGGTTTGGCTTATAAAAAGGAAATGAGCGTTAATTTCTGTACTTCATGTAAAGTTGTACTTGCAAATGAAGAAGTAGTAAACGGGGTATGTGAACGCTGCGGAAGTGAAGTTGTTCATAAGGTAAAAAGTCAGTGGATGCTTAAAA
>CALWTV010000178.1 GCA_944384555.1 uncultured Clostridia bacterium
ATTACATTTTCTATTCCGTCAGCGGCAAGATATCTTTCATTTAAATTTATCAGTGCGGAAGCCTCGCCTCCAGTAGTAGCCCAGCTTATACCGATAATGCCGGACCTTGCAAGCGGCTTTATATCGGCAGGCTCAAGCTTTTTCATCGCGGATATCAATTTAAAATATACCTCTGATATTGAAAGCACACCGCTTACATCGCTTTTCTCAACCCCTATCGGATTTCTCACATAGCTGACTTTTGCCGGACACGGACTTATAAAAAATACCCCTATATCTTCATCCGAAAGCTCCGGATGTTTTGCAAGTGCCTCTTTGCGTGCCATTTTAGCTGCAAGCTCTATCGGAGCAAGCACCGGCAACAAGTAATCGCACAGATATGGAAATCTCACAGTTATAAGCCTTACAATCGCCGGACACGCGGTGCTTATGTAAGGGTGATCAGCGTCCATATGCTCCGCTATGAAATTACGGGTAAATTCGCTTATAACCTCTGCTGCGCGGCTGACTTCAAACACATCATCAAAACCTATCTGAAGCAGACCATTCAAAACAATATCTATATCGTCCAGATTATCAAACTGCCCATAAAGTGCCGGAGCAGGCAGAGCAATTTTATATTTATAGTTATTTATTACGTCGAGCTTGTCATAAATTGACTTTTTAGCTTTATGCGGGCAAATTCTGATACATTCGCCGCAGTCAATACATCTGTCATTGATTATCACGGCTTTTCCATTACGTACACGGATAGCCTCAGTCGGACAGCGTTTTATGCAGTTAGTACACCCGAGACATTTATCCCTCTCAAGCTCGACTGAGTGAATTATTTTTTGCATTTTTAAAAGCTCCCGATTTTTGTATTTTTTCGGTTATTTTAATAAATTTTCTATATAAAATAAAAAATTTCAAATATATTTTATTTTTTATCCGAGTCGGTATTGACCACCATAGTTATAGTAGTTCCAACGCCGATTTCGGTGTCAATTTTCATTTCATCAGTATAGCGTTTCATGTTCGGCAGTCCCATTCCCGCGCCGAACCCAAGCGCACGGATATTATCGGGAGCAGTTGAGTAGCCCTCCTGCATTGCAAGTTCAACATCAGCGATTCCGGGTCCATGGTCAGCAAGCACTATCTCCACATGGTCACTGTAAACGTAAACTTCAGCAGTTCCGCCTTCAGCGTGAATTACCATATTTATCTCGCCTTCATACATTGCAATTGCGACACGGCGGATAAATGCCGGTGAAAATCCGAGCTGACGCAGAGCCTTTTTTACATCTACGCTTGCTTCTCCGGCTGAGGTGAAGTTATCTCCGTTTACGTTATATGTAAGATGCAGTGAGGCATCCTGTCTGTTTTTCTGTTCATTGTCCGGCATTTAAACAACATCTCCTCTCAAACCCGCAAGATAGAGCTTGCCGCAAGCCGTATACATACGTTCTTCTGTCGAAAGCAGAGCAAGACCGCACATTCCGGCAAGTTTGATTATATCTTCGCCGGGCATTTTGCCTCGTACAAATACGATACAGCGCATATCCATCATTTCAGCAGTACGCACTACCTGAGTATTCATGAGTCCCGTAAGCAGCACCGCCTGATCCTTGACATAAGCAAGTACGTCGCTCATCATATCAGAGCCGCAGGCGGAATGAACCTCCTCGTCAAGCATATCGTCTCCGCATATAATTTTAGCGTTAAGCAATTGTGCAATTTCTGATATTTTCATATAAACTCCTAAAAACCGACACCGAAAAAGTATTTATTCGCTGTCGTATTCTGACCTTTCAATAAAAATATTCTGGGTATTTGTATTATATCATATACACACGAAAATAACAACATCAAATTTGCAATAATGTCACAATCACGGAGCAAAAATATTTTCAGAGTGTATGAGATAAAAATAAAGCCCCGATTCATTAACGGGACTATTTTTCAAGACTTGATTTTAATTTTTTGACCTGTGATACAATTTTATCATCATTGAATGCAAAAGCGGCGGTTTCCGTCTGTGTATCATTGGCGTAATGCTCAACTATCCGCACTGCACCTGCATTTTCAGATACAGTAAAGACAGAAATCATCGTCAGGTCACCGTTTTCCCGCTCAACATCTATATTAATCATGGCATCGCTTAACGATACGTCAAAATCATCGCTGAACGAATCGAACTCTGAGATTTGAGAGGGACTCAATTTATTGATACTGTCAGCCAGTGCACTCAACTCAGGTGTCCACTCCTCATATCTGATTATATTAGCCGGATTATCTGCTACTGACAGACGGTCACTATTGTTTATTTTAATGATACTGTCTCTGTCAAGCGAACTGCACGAATACAACGATAATAAGAGTATCAGAAATATAAGTAATATAAAACCATTGTTTTTTTCACACAATTTCATATACTCACACCCTTAAAATAAATTCAATCGAGGCCTTTTAATTTAAAAATATTCAAAATTTTAGAAAATACAAAAACCCACCGAGCCGTGTAGGACAGCAATGTAGAAACCCTGCCTGAGCAAGGTTGGTGTCCTCTCCGCAGTTTTATGCTCCCAGCGTCCAATGTATGAGTTGTTACCGGATAAATCCGATAAAGGCAAGGCATACATGGGAGGTCTGCACCTCCGCTGCGGAAGTCCGGACTCCATTTTTCTATTGTGGGTTTAATTAGCCGCCCTATCACAAACTAAGCAGGAATGTTTGTCTGTAACTTTTATCTTTATAATAATAAAATATACTTTAGCTTTGTTTTATGATATATACAATTATAAACACATCATACAGCCTCATATATAATTTATCCGATTTACGGATTATAATTCGAGGCAAATAGTAACTTAAAGAACAAGATTATTCCTCTTCGTCACTTTCATCATCTTCATCATAATCGAAATTGCTGAATTCATCATCGAATAAATCGGCGATTTTATCAAATTCATCATCATCTTCGATTGTGACAAGCATTTCTTCGCCGTCTTCATCAAGCTCGCGCTTTAAAATAACATACTCGCCCTCGTCCTGATTAACATCATCATCTTCGGCGGGAACAAGCGCAAAATACACATTGCCGTCAACTTCACAGCTGCCGATAAGCTCAAACTGGCTCTCATTGCCTTCCTCATCGGTCAAGGTGTAAAAATCGCCCTCGAATAATTCGTCTGCCATGAAATATACCTCTCTTAAAACATAGTAATAACTTATTGCACGCTGTAATGACTGCGGTTTTCATCAAAAATAATAAATATACGCTTAAGCCACATCTGTCCGAACAAACAGATAAAACAATAAAATAAATATATTCATACGAAATTAATATTTTATTCTCTTATATCAGGCGCACACTTATTTTATATCAAAACCGCAATAAAGTCAAGTATAAATTTGTAAGTATACAATAATTTTTTATTTTTTTATTTTCCGGCTTTTTTACGCTTCAACTTCATATTGCGCAGTTTCAGATAAACACCCGGCATATGATTAATCAAGAAACGTTTCATTCCGAGCATGGTATTGTTTTTAGCATCAGATACGAATACCAAAAAACGTCTGGGAGTAAGTTTTCCCGTAAACCAGAAATCAAGCCATTTTTCATATCTTTTCGCATTATGAGCAAACGCCCATTTATAGCGTTTAACAAAGTACATGAAGAAATTAGCCACAAACAGTACTTCATGTTCCGGGAACTGTTTCTGTTTAAGCGGAACTCGGCAGTCCGGCGGAATTTCATCGGGTACAAATCCGGCTTCCTTAGCGATTCTGTGGAGCTCCGTCATCGGGTACGGATAGAAAATATTAGGGATAATGCGGTCTGACTTAAGACGCGCGTTCAATTTTACGGTTTTGAGTGCTTTGTGCAAATCCTCGTAAGGCAGCCCGATAATATTATATGTCAGCGCAGTAATTCCGTACTTATGGAACCATTCACACGCATTTATCATCATTTCATCAGTCATCATGCGCTTTAGATATTTTGTTCTGATTTCGTAATCTCCGCTTTCAACACCGACGTCAATTGTATAACAGCCGGCTTCTTTCATGCGTCTTACAGTATCCTCAGTCAAAACGTCGAATCTTACGTTGCAGGTAAACGGCAGGTTAATTTCTTTTTTGTAAAGTTCGATAAACTTGTCGAACCAGTCAGGATACATATTGAAAATCGCGTCACGGAAATTGATATATTTTATCTGAGGGTGCTTGGAAAGCAGCGTTTTCAGATAAAGGATACCATTTTCCGGCGAGCGGAAACGAGCATATTTTTTACGATTGGGATATACGTTTCTGAACTGTGAATTTCCGCAGTATGTGCATGAAAACAGACATCCGCGGCTCATCATTACGATAGCGGTATTAATTTTTACGCTTTCGAGGTTATCATAATCAAATAAATCAAAATCCGGAATAGGAAGTCTTTCTAGGTCCTCAAATATTTCCCTTATCGGATTCTTTTTAGTATGCCAGCCCTGCTCGGAGTCATCGGGAATTTTAAAATACAAACTCTCTATATTTGTATAATCCTTACCGTCGCGCATAGCGTCAAGCAGTTCAAGCTCAGCATATTCGCCGTCGCCTATACATACGCAGTCAACGCCGTCAACTGCAAGCACTTCTTCAGGCACAAGCGTTACATGATAGCTTCCGCATATTATAAAGCAGTCGGGATAAACTTCCTTTG
>CALWTV010000179.1 GCA_944384555.1 uncultured Clostridia bacterium
AGCTGCACAGAATTCACCTTTTCCAACTGAAAAAGTTATATGGTCAGCGGCGGTAATCTTGTGCTCACCCATTTTATAATATTTACACACATCTTTAAAAACAACATAGTCCTCCATGACAGCTTAACCTCCGTTCTTTATTAATTTATATTATTAATTCTTTTATTCTGAATCAATCATTTAGCTTTCTTGAATTTTTTTATAAATTCTCTGCATCTGTTCATCAAGATTATATATTGACTGTGCGCACTCCACAAGCTCATCACGCAAATCCTCAGATATTTCATGCGTAGTTTTGTATTTGAGCTGGTGTTCAAGACTTGCCCAGAAATCCATCGCTATCGTGCGGATTTGGATTTCAACCGGCACAAGCTCGGTTTTTTCCGCAAGGAATATCGGCACTTTTACAATCAGATGAAGGCTTCTGTAACCGTTTGGTTTCGGCTCTTTTATATAATCTCTTACCCTTACAAGCGTTATATCGTCCTGACGTGTCAGCAAATCGGCAATCTGATAAATATCATCAATATAATTGCATATAACACGCACTCCGGCTATATCATATAACTCATCAACAGTTTTTCTGCCTTTTTTTTCTAATTTATCTATTATACTTTTCGGCTTTTTTAGGCGGCATTCCATATGGTGAATCGGATTATGCGCGAATTTTATACTGAATTCATCGTCAAGGATTTCAAGTTTAGTGCGAATTTCTTTGATTGCCGAATTATAAATCTGCATTTTAGCGACAAAATTTTCAAATTTTATTGCAAGTTCGGTATCTCTGTACGTTTCAATTAAAGAAGTTCCGGAATTTATAAGTTCATATATTTCCATTTATTTCTCCATAATATAATTATATAAGTATATTTAGCTTAAAAAATTACTCTTACTTTAAATTTTTCATTACATCTGGGGCATCTAACTTCATGACTTCCCTTTTTAATCGGCAGACGCAGAACTGCCTTACAGTGTGGGCAGGTACGGAAGCGGCTGGTCTTTCTCTCTTTGAATCTATCGCGCATTAATATAAGATGAGGGGTAAATTTTGACCAAACTGAGAGAAATTTTTGATTTTCCGCACGGCGCTTAAATGTATTTTTGCTGAACATTCTGAAAAACGCATATATAAGCGGTAAAAGCTCTATTGCCGACAAAATTGCAGAGCGAACAAACATATTTATAAAAGCGAGTATAAGATATAATACGACACTGGCAATCGCAAGTGCATCTGTGCCGTTGCGTCCGTACATAAAATTCATAAACTTCTGTCTGAAACTCATATAAATCACTCCTATTCTGAGACTGTGAATAAATTTTACCAATCCAATATTACCTCAGTTTAAACTTTATTTTAATAATCCACAATATCATATACAAAGCATTATTTTAATTTTTAAGCTAAAAGGAAGCCCGACATTTTGAAATGTTTGAGCTTCCATAATTTTTAATTTATTTAAACATGTTTGTAGAAAGATATCTATCACCGGTATCAGGCAATAATGCCACTATCAGTTTCCCTTGATTTTCAGGGCGCTGCGCGAGTTTTACTGCCGCATATAATGCCGCTCCAGCTGAAATTCCAACCAATATTCCTTCATATTTAGCGATATTTCTTCCGGCTTCAAACGCTTCATCATCTTTAACTCTGATTATCTCATCATAAACTTCTGTATTAAGCACTTCCGGCACAAAATTAGCACCAATTCCCTGAAGACCATGGCTTCCGGCTCTGCCCTCAGACAAAAGCGGTGATGAATCTGGCTCAACTGCAACTACTTTAACATCGGGATTACGTGATTTTAAATATTCGCCTACCCCGGTAATTGTTCCGCCTGTGCCTACTCCGCAGACAAAAATATCAATTTTACCGTCAGTATCTTCCCAAATCTCAACTCCCGTAGTTTCTCTGTGAATCTGCGGATTAGCCGGATTTTCAAACTGACCAGGTATAAATGAATTTTCAGTCTGTGCGGCAAGCTCCTCAGCTTTTTTTACCGCGCCGCTCATTCCCAATTTTCCCTCAGTGAGCACGATTTCAGCTCCGTATGCCTTGAGTAAATTCCTGCGTTCAACGCTCATCGTTTCAGGCATAGTTAAAATCACTCTGTATCCGCGTGACGCCGCGACTGCCGCAAGACCTATTCCGGTATTACCGCTCGTTGGCTCAATTATAACAGAGCCCTCTCTTAAAATTCCTTTTTTTTCTGCGTCATCTATCATAGCCGCCGCAACTCTGTCTTTTACACTTCCGGCGGGATTAAGATATTCGAGTTTTGCCGCAATATTTGTTTTGAGATTATACTTTTTCCCAAAATTAGAGAGTTCCAACATTGGGGTATGACCTATCAGGTCGGTAAAATTTTTATAAATCATAAAACATCAGCCTTTCGATATTATTTAATAATTACTTCAATAAATCCGCAAGTGTATATGAATCAACATATTCATTTATACAGGAATAAAGTCCCTCCCAAAAATGGATAGTCGCGCATGAATCCTTGCGGCAGCATTGATTAGGCTCATTTTCAAGGCACGCAACCGGAACCAGCTTTCCTTCTATTGTTCTTAAAATTTCCCCTACCTTATACTCTTCCGGTGGATAAGACAGTTTATATCCTCCCTGAGGCCCACGGCTGCTGCGCAGAAGTCCGTTTTTACTCAAGCCAGTCACAATCTGCTCAAGATACTTTACGGAGATATTCTGACGGTTTGAAATATCCTTAAGTGAAATAAAACCTTCATCGGAATGCTGCGCCAAATCAATCATTAAACGAAGCGCGTACCGCCCCTTTGATGAAATTTTCATTCGTATATTACCTTCACATTATTTCTTTATTTTATAATCCTATTATACCATATGAATAGTATGAATTCAACAGTTATTTTACTAATTGTCAAGAAGTCTTATAAAGCAAAAGTCAGCAAAATATATAATGCTGACTGTTAGAGTTATTTAATGAAAATTCGATTTGTTTTTCAGTAATTATTTAGTTATATTTTGAAAATTTTATTATTTGAAAGTGCTTTCTAAAACTTTTTTCTCTTTTTATCGAAAGAGAAAAAAGCTTTACCAAAAAAGAGAAAACTCTTGCTGCCCTTCGTTCAACGATTGAGCCGATTTCCCACGAACCGTTTGCGATTCCCG
>CALWTV010000180.1 GCA_944384555.1 uncultured Clostridia bacterium
AAATTTAATACAAGACAGCCCAAAGACGCTTCCGACCATCTAATTGAAGCTATGGCAGCAAATAAAAAAATTGCACGTCATTTGCATCTTCCGCTCCAGTCTGGCAGTGACAAGATATTGCGTGCGATGAACCGCAGATATGACAGTGAAAAATATCTGTCGATTATATCGAAGCTCCGTGAGAAAATGCCGGATATTGCAATAACATCTGATATAATTGTAGGATTTCCGGGAGAGAGCGAAGAAGATTTTCAAGATACGATAGAGGTTTTGAAAAAAGCGCGGTTTGATATGATATATTCATTTATTTATTCACCGAGAAAAGGTACTCCTGCCGCAGAAATGGAAGAACAAATTCCAGAAAATATAAAAAGTGAACGCTTCAATCGCCTGCTTGAAGTTCAGAATGAAATATCGCATCAGTTAAATCAGGCTTGTGTTGGAAAAGTATATACTGTTTTATCTGAGGGAGCAAGCAAAAATAATCCCGAAATTTGTTCAGGACGCACTGACGGAAACAAGTTAGTTCATTTTACCTCAGATGAAGAAACTGAAGGCAAATTTATAAATGTAAAAATTACACGTGCCGATACATTTACTTTATACGGAGACGTTGTAAAATAAAAATTATATATAGAAGAGGAAAAAATCATGGAAATTATGGAATTGGCGGCGCAGCTTGGTCAGGCAATAAAAGCAGACGCAAGAATTGAGGCGCTTAACAAAGCAAGAGAAGCATATGAAAACGATACTAAATTACAGGGTGCGGTTCTTGAATATAATACACAGCAGACAGCGCTTACTGAGGAATATAAGAAGAGCGAGCCTGATGATATGATTGTAAAGGCGATTGAGGCGAGAATAAACACTCTTTATCATGAGATAATTGAAGCTCCGTCATATATCGCGTATAATCAGGCACAGGAAGAAGTAAACGCTTTTATGAATGAGGTAAATGCCGAGATTACCTATCAGATAACCGGAGAGCGTCCTTGTACGCATGACTGCTCAACCTGTGGGGGAAGCTGCGGTCATAATCACTAAAAACTGATTTTGAGGGGTGAAGAGGTCATTTATATAAAATCTTCACTCTTTTTATAATTCAATAAAGGGCAAATTTAAGCAAGTATTGTTAAAAAAGATTAATTAATAAGAAAAACAGGGGATTGAATTTTTATGGCTGTTACACCGATGATGAAGCAGTATTTTGAAATAAAAGAGCAGTATAAGGATTTTATTCTCTTTTATCGGCTCGGTGATTTTTATGAGATGTTCTATGAAGATGCCGTTATTGCGTCAAGGGAACTTGAGCTTACGCTGACCGGAAAAGATTGCGGGGAAGAAGAAAGAGCTCCGATGTGCGGAGTTCCGTTTCACAGCTGCGATGGGTATATAGGTAAGTTAATCGAACGTGGATACAAGGTAGCAATATGCGAACAGACTGAGGATCCGTCACAGGCTAAAGGTTTGGTAAAACGTGAGGTAGTACGTGTAATAACTCCGGGCACAGTAATAGAAAGCGAACTGCTGACTGAAACAAAAAATAATTATTTATGTGCGATTTGTGCCGAGCTTGCGGTAAATGATGATAACGGAAAAATCGGAATATGCTTTGCTGATATTTCCACAGGTCAGCTTTCCGCGACAATGCTTGAGGGCGGGGAAACGTCGCTTATAAATGAACTTGGTACGTATTCACCGAGTGAGATAATAATTGACGTAGATTTAAAACTTCTGCCCAAAGCTTCGGAATTCATAAAAGAACGCCTGCACTCTCTTACGGAAGATGGACAGCCTCAGCGATTTTTGATTGACGATAATAATTACAGCGAAGTTCAGACGCAGTTTTCAGAGCTTGGCAAATCCGAACCGACAGTTGTACGTGCGGTTTTAGCAATTCTCGGATATATTCGTGAAACTCAGATGAAGGATACGTCTAATTTTAAAAATCTGAACTTTTACACACGCGGTCAATATTTGGAAATGGATATAAATACTCGCCGAAACCTTGAATTAACCGAGAATATGCGTCAGAAAGAAAAGCGTGGTTCGCTGTTTTGGGTGCTTGATAATACTGTAACGTCAATGGGAGCGCGAATGTTGCGAAGCTGGGTTGAACGTCCATTGATTGATGTAAGAAATATTGTCCGTCGCCAAGGTGCGGTTCGGGATTTTGTAGAAAATATGATGATGCGAGAAGAAGTTCGTACATTGCTTGAGCATGTGCTTGACCTTGAACGTCTTATGACAAAGGTAATTTATGGTACGGCAAATGCGAAAGATTTACGTGCGATTTGCTCAACGATAGAAATAATCCCGGAACTGAAATCAATTCTTTCACAGAGCAGAGATGAAGAAATCAGTAGTATATGTAATCAAATTGATACTCTCGAAGATGTTTGGGAATTGATAGATAAATCAATAAATCCGGAACCTCCGTTTTCAGTACGTGAGGGAAATCTGATTGCGGACGGATTTAATAATGAAGTAGATAATCTCCGAAATGTAATGCACAATGGCAAAGGTATGATTGAAGAATTCGAGGAGAGAGAACGTCAGTCAACCGGAATAAAAAATCTTAAAATTGGATATAACCGTGTTTTTGGATATTATATAGAACTTAGCAAATCATTTACAGAACAGGCTCCGGCACATTATGTGCGTAAACAGACGCTTTCAAACTGCGAACGATATATAACAGATGAACTAAAGAATATGGAATCAACAATTTTGGGCGCATCTGATAAATTATCAGCGCTTGACTTTGATTTGTTTTCGGAAATTCGTAATACCGTAGCATCTCACAGTGAGCGTATTCAGAAAACTGCTGTTTTGCTTGCGAAGCTTGATGTTTATCGCAGTCTTGCGGAAACCGCTGACCAAAATAATTATGTTTGCCCAGAAGTTGATTACAGCGATGTTATCGAAATAAAGGAAGGCAGACATCCTGTTGTAGAGAAATTTGTTAAAGATAGCTATTTTGTGCCGAATGATACATATCTTGATACTTCAAACAACAGATTGATGCTTATCACGGGACCTAATATGGCTGGTAAATCGACATATATGCGTCAAACTGCTTTGATAGTTGTAATGGCGCAGATAGGTTCATTTGTTCCGGCAAAAGATGCGAGAATCGGGGTTGCAGACCGATTGTTTACACGTGTAGGTGCGTCTGATGACTTGGCGTCCGGACAGTCAACATTTATGCTTGAAATGACTGAGGTATCATATATTTTGGCAAATGCTACCCGTAGGAGCTTTATAATATATGATGAAATCGGCAGAGGTACGAGCACATATGATGGAATGAGCATAGCGCGCGCAGTCGCGGAATATACATGCAGCAAAAAAATCGGAGCAAAAACGATGTTTGCGACTCATTATCACGAACTTACGGTGCTTGAAGATGAGTTTAAAGGAGTTGTAAACTATAATATAGCGGCGAAAAAACGCGGTGACGGGATTACATTTTTAAGAAAAATTGTGAGAGGTGCAACCGATGACAGCTACGGAATAGAAGTTGCAAAATTGGCGGGACTTCCAAATTCGGTAATAAAACGTGCCAGAGAAATATTAAAGAGCATAGAAAATGGCGAATATGATAAATCTGTTTCAGAAAAATCAGGGAATGCAGAGCCATCGATGATTGAGATGCCAATGATTTCAATGGAAGATATAGCTATGCATGAGGCGGCAGACCGGATAAAAAATACTGATTTGAATACACTGACTCCTATAGAGGCACTTCAAATGCTGTTTGATTTGAAAAAATTATTTTAAAATGAGATTGATATGGGAAAAATAAACGTACTTGGTTTTGATGTGGCGAACCTGATTGCCGCAGGTGAAGTTGTAGACCGTCCTGCTTCAGTGGTAAAGGAATTACTGGAAAATGCGGTTGATTCCGGTGCGTCACAGATTACCGCTGAGATAAAGAAAGGCGGAATATCGTTTATACGTGTTACGGATAACGGATGCGGAATTGAAAAAGATGACCTTCCGACTGCGATACTGCGTCACGCTACAAGCAAAATTTCAAATGCCGATGACCTTGACGGGATTATGACGCTTGGTTTCCGAGGAGAAGCACTTGCGGCAATATCGTCAGTGTCAAAAATGAGGATTATTTCAAAGCCAAAGGAATATGAATTCGGAGCGGTGCTTGAATGTGAGGGAGGGCAGGTGCTTTCAGTTACAGAAGCGGGCTGTTCTGACGGAACTACGGTAATTGTTGAGGAATTGTTTTATAATGTGCCTGCACGTAAAAAATTTCTTAAAAAGGATTCT
>CALWTV010000181.1 GCA_944384555.1 uncultured Clostridia bacterium
AGGCGGAAGTGAGGCAATTGACCTTGCTGTACGTGCGTTAGTTCGTGATGGCGATGAAGTTATTATTCCATTGCCTGCATTTGTTTGCTATGAACCGATAACCGAGCTTGCCGGAGGTAAACCGGTGATAATCGAAACAAAAGCGGAAAATGATTTTAAGCTTACTCCCGATGAACTGAAAGCCGCAATTTCCCCGAGAACAAAACTTCTTGTTCTGCCTTACCCTAATAATCCTACCGGCGCGGTAATGGATAAAAATGACCTTGAAGCTATCTCCGAGGTACTGCGTGATACTGATATTATGGTTCTTTCCGATGAAATATACGCTGAGCTTACATACAGCGGAAAACACACCTCTATCGCTTCAATTGACGGTATGAGAGAAAGAACTATACTTGTAAGTGGATTCTCCAAAGCATACGCAATGACCGGCTGGCGTCTTGGATATCTCTGCGCGCCTCATGAAATTACCGAGCAAATATACAAAATTCATCAATTTGCTATAATGTGCGCACCTACTGTATCACAGTTTGCCGCAGTTGAAGCATTGAGAAACGGCGATGCTGATATTGAGATGATGGCGGCGGAATATAACCGCAGGCGCAAATTTATTGTAGATGGACTTCGTTCAATCGGGTTTGAATGCTTTGAACCTAACGGGGCATTTTATGTATTCCCCAAAATAAGCAGTTTCGGTATGACAAGCGATGAATTCTGTGAACGTCTTCTCTATGAACAGAAAGTTGCTATAGTTCCCGGAAATGCGTTCGGCGCTTGTGGTGAAGGTTTTGCAAGAATTTCATATGCATATTCAGTTAAGCACATTACAACCGCTCTTGAAAAAATAGAGCAGTTTATCCAAAAAATAAAATAAAAAATTCATATAAAAATTAATGGAGATATCTAAATCCGAGAAAGGAATATAAATTATGATGAGCAAAAGAGAAAAAATTTATCTTTGGAGCGGAACAGCACCTTATAGTGATGAATCTCCTGAACAAAATCAGCCGTCAATGACTCATTTTGAAGTAGACGGTGCAAGAGGTGCGGTTATTGTATGTCCCGGCGGCGGTTATTGCATGAAAGCTGATCATGAGGGCAATCCGATAGCTGAAATGTTAAATGAGGTCGGTATAGCCGCTTTTGTACTTGATTACCGCGTTCACCCCTGCAATATGAACGCGCCTCTCTCTGACGCGCTCAGAGCAATTAAAATCGCACGTTCTATTGGATATGAAAAAGTAGCAATACTCGGTTTTTCTGCGGGCGGTCATTTAACTTGTTCTGCCGCTACATTATATGATACAGGCAATAAAGATAGCTCAGACCCGATAGAACATTTTTCATCACGTCCAGACGCATTTATTCCCTGCTATCCTGTTGTAAGCTTTAATTCATACCAGCATCTCGGCTCGGCGATTTCCCTGCTCGGAAATTCTGTTCATGACGGAAATATAAGAAGAAAATTTTCCGCAGAACTAAATGTAAATTCACAAACTCCTCCAGCATTCATTTGGCATACGGCAGATGATGACGGCGTTCCGGTTGAAAACAGTCTTATGCTTGCTAACGCCTTATCCCGACACAGTGTACCATTTGAGCTTCATATTTTCCCTCACGGACGGCATGGACTTGGACTTGCCAAAGATAATCCCGTTGTCGGAAAATGGGCGGAAATGTGTCAGAAATGGCTGCTTGACTTAGGATTCGGAAAATAATAAATTTAACTTTTAACAAAAATAAAAGAGATACGCTTGTTGTAATTTTTTCAATTTATGCGTATCTCTATTTTTATTATTTTGATATTTGAGTTTTGCTTTTTCTTTTTATAAGCGGAATAACATCAAATCTTATTATGCTTATAATAATTGAAGTTGAAGCAAACGCTTCTGTAACAAAGCCGGCAATCGAATGTGAAAATAAATTATATATAAGCCATGACAAAGAACACGGTATTATCAGGATTCTTATCATAGTAGTATTTGTCATCCAGAAAACACATGTGTTCAAAACCATAGCAAACATTATTATAAGTGAAAGCGGACTGTCGTATGTAATTATTCCTGCTCCTAAATAAAGCGCAGAAAAAACAATCAGCCAAATTCTGTTCTGAGCCCATTTCCTATCACGGTTATAATATACACCCGCACGGATACTTGTAAGAAGGTTCATCATCGCACCGGTAAATGCACCAAGCATTATAAAATGAACTGTAAAAAATATCCCCGCTAATCCCTGAACAACTATTATTTTTTTGCGATCATTAATCTGATAAGACAATATTATCAGAAAAGTACCTATAAAGCCTATAAACTGTGATATAATATTCATTTTTCGTCATTCCAGCTTCTAACTTTTATTTCAATTTATTGTACGAAGGAACTGCTTCATTCTCTCATTATCAGTTTTTACGAATACATTTTCCGGAGTATCGTCTACCGCCACTACCCCATCACACATAAATACTACTCTGTCCGATACTTCACGTGCAAATGACATTTCATGAGTAACTATTATCATAGTCATGTGCTTTTCGGCAAGTGATTTTATAACAGCAAGCACTTCTCCGGTAAGCTCCGGGTCAAGCGCTGATGTAGGTTCATCAAAAAGAAGTATCTCCGGTTCCATCATAAGCGCACGTGCTATTGCCACACGCTGTTTTTGACCGCCTGAAAGGCTTGAAGGCATTTCATCAATTTTATCCGCCAGTCCAACGGATTCAAGCAAATGCATAGCCTTTTCATTAAGCATTTTTTTATCCTCTTTTTTTACTAAAGACGGCGCTTTAATTAAATTATTTCTAACGTTCATATGAGGGAAAAGGTTGAAATGCTGAAATACCATTCCCATTTTACCGCATACGGCGCGTGATTCTTTTTCACCTGCATACACGCCATTTTGAATAAAAGGAGTATTCTCGATATAAACACTTCCGCCGTTAACTTTTTCAAGTCCGATAAGACTTCTTAAAAATGTACTTTTTCCCGAACCTGACGGTCCGATTATGGAAACAATTTCACCGCGCGATATTTTAAGCGATACATCTTTGAGCACCTCATTTGTACCGAAGCTTTTTTTAATGTTCTCGGCACGAATCATTTCCTGTTTTACACTATTATTTTCCATAAGATTCATACCTCCATTAAAATTTAAACTTCTTTTCAAGGAAATTAAACAGTTTTGTAAGTCCGAAAGTCATCAGCAGATAAAATACAGCCGCAATTATAAACGGAGTTATATTTGACGTGCTGTTTACACGAGCTTTCGCAAGGTGCATAATATCTACAATTCCTATCGCGGTAACAAGTGCTGTATCTTTAACCAAAGTAATAGTTTCATTTGAAACAGGCGGAAGCACAACTTTAAACATCTGCGGAATGATTATATGTATAGTAGTCTGCCATTTCGTCATTCCCAGCACCTTTGATGCCTCATACTGCCCCTTATCAATCGAAAGCAAACCTCCTCTGAAAATTTCGCAGAAATATGCCGCATAATTGCATATAAACGCTATACAAGCCGCAGTGAATCTCTCCAAAACAAGGTATTTGCCTATAAACGGTATAAAAGGAAGTCCAAAATAAAAGAAGAAAAGCTGAAGCATAAGCGGTGTTCCTCTCATAAAGAACACATATCCTCTAACAATACCGCCTATTATTCTGTTTTTACCCATTTCCGCAAATGACATCAAAAGCCCAATCGGAATTGAACATAATATTGTGAGAAAAAATAAACCGAGAGTGTATTGAAGACCGGGAATCAGGCTT
>CALWTV010000182.1 GCA_944384555.1 uncultured Clostridia bacterium
TACCGCAAGTTCAAGATGTTCAGGTGCGATTATATTTGAAAGCTCAGCCGCTTCCTCAAGCGAATCAACCTCGATTGCCGAACCGTATGTTTTTATCGATTTTTCCGCAATATCACAGCGTTCAAGCTTTTTAAGCTGTTCTTCAAGCGCTTTGTCGGTTTTTTCTATAAGTTCGCCTGATGTCGATATCAAAATAGATGCCGCAAGCGGGTCATGTTCTGCCTGTGACAATAAATCTGCCGCTATATATTCGGGATTTGCTTTTTTGTCAGCGATTATCAGAATTTCACTCGGTCCTGCTATCATATCTATATCTACCGCGCCATAAACGAGCTTTTTTGCCATAGCTACGAATATATTACCCGGACCTACAATTTTGTCTACTCTCGGGATTGATTCTGTTCCATACGCAAGCGCCGCTACTGCCTGTGCGCCTCCCACCGTCAAAATTTTATCTGCTCCGGCTTTTACCGCCGCATATACAATCGCAGGTGTAAGCCCTTCCCCTTTCGGAGGTGTCGCCATTATTGCTTCTTCAACTCCTGCGGTTTTCGCCGGAATTATATTCATAAGCACCGATGACGGATAAGCCGCAGTTCCGCCCGGAACATATACACCAACACGTTTCAGCGGCATAACACGCTGTCCCATAAAGCCTTTTCCGGTATCATAAACTCTGCTCTGCTGAAGCTGACCTTCATGAAATTTTCTGATATTTTCAGCGGCTCTGTCTATGACTCCTTTTAACTCTTCATCAGTTTCAGATATATATTTATTTATCTCATCTTCACTGAGATAAAAACTTTCAAGTTCCGCTTTATCGAATTTTCTGCAATATTCCTTTACTGCTTTATCGCCGTTTTCCTTTACATCTTTTAATACTGCCGCAACAGTCATCATTATATCTTCCGGAATATTTTCCGCTCTGTCAGTCAGCGTCTTTATAAGCTGATTTTTTTCATTTTTATTATATATTTTCAGCATATCTCTCACCTATCCTCAATCTTTTTTCTCTGCTTTATCAGCTTTAGCTACCGTATCGGTAAGACGGTCAATAAATTCGTTCATCTCGCCGCGCTTTAATTTTACCGACGCCGTATTTACCACAAGCCTTGTGGAAATCGGAGCGACTTCCTCATATACCTCAAGTCCATTTTCCTTTAAAGTTGAACCGGTTTCAACTATATCCACAATCGCGTCAGCAAGTTTCAATACCGGCGCAAGCTCAACAGAACCTTCAATTTTTACTATTTCTACATTCATTCCCTTTCCGTTGAAGTAATTTTTTGTAACGTTAGGGTATTTTGAAGCGATTACCTTATGAGAATATCCGTCATAAAAATTTTTGCCTTTAATTCCGGCAAGTGCAAACCGACATTTTCCAAAGCCTAAATCCAATACCTCATAGAGCCGCTTGCCATGCTCCATTATTGTATCTTCTCCGGTAATTCCTGCGTCACATACACCGTGTTCAACATATGTAACCACATCTGCCGCCTTTGCAAGTACAATTTCAAGTTCCTTATTTCCGGTATAAAAAAGCAGTCTTCTTCCTTTTTCATAAAGGTCAGTGCAGTCATATCCGGCTTTTTCAAGCAATTTTATCGCGTCCTGCTCGATTCTTCCTTTTGTAAGCGCTAATCTTATCATAGTTATATATAATTCAAAGGCTAATGCCTTAAAGCTGTTCCTCCATCTTTTATTTCTTCAGTCAATTTTATTTCAGCGAAGTTATTTTAGTACCGTCACCATCTATAACCGCAATAAAATCAAACTCATTTTCTTTTGCGTACAATTCTGATTCTTCAAGGCTATCAAAATATGACATATGAGCAACAGTCCCGTCAGCTGTCATTTTTTCCTGAAGCTCCATTGCCTGCTTAAACTTATTTTTACAAAAATGAATAAAGCAGCTTTTTTGAGCTTTTGACTCACTGACCATCGCATTACCAGACTTAATCATCGCATCTGCCGCAAGACATACATTTATCGCAAATCCCGTAGCCGGAATATCAAAATCAAAGCTCTTTATTAAATTATCGTATCTACCTCCGCTTAATACAGGCTCGCCTATTCCTTCCATATAACCTTTGAACACTATGCCGGTATAGTATTCCATAGACTGAGCGCTTCCTAAATCTATCATTATATCGTCACCGTATCCCGCATCAGTCAGCGCATTATATATTTCACGTACATTTTCAAGTGAATCCTGTGCGCGCTTATTTTCTCCTGCCAGTTTTGATGCACGTTCAAACACTTCACTGTCACCGTATAATCTCGGCAACTGCTTTATTTTGCTGAAATCGCTGTCCGTTTTCAAAAAATTAAGTGAAAGCGTATTTTTTGCGTTGATATATTCGCGAACCGCCTCATTTTGCTCTTCTGTCAGATTCATTTCCTCAATCAGCGCATCACAAAAACCTGCATGACCGATTTCAAGCTTAAACGCGATTCCAAGCGAACGCAGTGCCTTTATTGCGGTTGTAATGCACATCAAATCGCATTTTGTACCGCCTATTCCTGCAAATTCAACACCGCTTTGCATTATCTCAGAGCGTCTGCCTGAATAATCCGAGTTTATTCTGTACACATTCTGATTATAAAACAGCTTGTACGGCGGTTTCATCGAACGAAGTCTTGTCGCTATCACGCGCGCTACAGGTGTTGTATTATCCGCTCTCAAAACTACAAGTCTTCCGTTTGTATCAGTAAGTTTATACATTTCCTCCTGTGCCAGCGACTGACCAGCATAGTCAAACGCGTCATAATATTCAAGCTGCGGGGTTATTACTCTTTCAAATCCGTCAGCACGATATACTTTTGTCAATTTTTCCGTAATTGCATTATATAATTCCGCTTCGTCAAAAATTATATCTCTTGTGCCGTCCGGTATGTTTTTATTATATCTATACATTTATTTTCCTCATCTGTTCATTATGATAATTCACTTTAATACTTTAATATAGTATCACTTTAACGTGCTAATGTCAATTGGCGATTATAATATAATTTATTTATTATAGTAAATAAAAATTATATATATTTTACCAAATTTATTTTAAGATTAAATAAAAATATCTAACATATCAATCTCAAAAAATAGATAGCTGATTTGTTTGAGCCATTCCATTTAACACGCCGTTTCTATCAAGAATTTCTATTACTGTTTTTGATAATTGAGCCATTCTCTGTAAATCATCTACACAATATATTTCTCCGCTTTCACGTGCCTTTACAATTTTTTCTGCTGCTGTATCTCCTAGTCCCGGCAATGACGCAAACGGAAGTCTAATTTTCCCGTTTTCTGGTAAAAATGCGTGTGATGCAGATTTCATCAAATCGACCGGCAAAAACGTATATCCTCGGCAATAATATTCATTTACAAGGAGCATGGCGTCTAAAAGTTCATTTTCCTTTTGCGAAGCCTCGGTTCCTTTTTTAGAAATTTCCGTGATTGTCTGCGCAACCTTATTTCTTCCGCCCATTACAATTTCTGAATCGAATCCCGCCGGTGCGGCGGTAAAATATGCTGCGTAAAATTCAAGCGGATAATATACTTTGTACCAACCTAAGGTGATTGCGTCTGTAACATATGCTGCCGCGTGAGCTTTCGGGAACATATATTTTATCTTTTTGCATGAATCCATATACCAGCTCGGAATATTTTCCTTTATCATTGCTTCTTCATATTCAGGTTTTAGTCCCTTGCCTTTTCGCACATCTTCCATTATTTTAAATGCCATACTTTTTTCAAGCCCATGATGTATTAAATAAAGCATGATGTCATCACGTGTTCCGATAACCTCGGAAATATCACATATTTTTTCTTTTATCAAGAGTTGCGCGTTATTAAGCCATACATTCGTACCGTGAGTAAGTCCGCTTATCTGCAATAAATCCGAAAAAGTTTTAGGTTGTGCATCAATTAAAACTTGTCTTACGAATCTCGAACCCATTTCCGGAAGCCCAAATGTTCCGGTTTCGCTGTAAATTTGCTCCGGCGTTACTCCAAGCGCCTCGGTTGAAGTAAACAAACTCAGCACCTTTTTATCATTCATCGGTACGTCAAGCACACTCGTTCCGGTATATTCCTCAACTCTTTTGAATTTAGTCGGAATATCGTGTCCGAGTATATCGAGTTTAAGTATCGTGTCATGCAGATATTTGAATGCAAAATGTGTGGTTACTGTATCTGAATTAGGGTCATCGGCAGGGTGCTGAACCGGCGTAAAATCGTAAACGTCATATTCACGCGGCACAACAATAATTCCTCCCGGGTGCTGTCCCGTTGTTCGCTTGACACCGACACATTTGCTCATAAGATATGATTGGTGGGCGCGGCTTACGCTGATTTTATGCTCATCTAAATATTTCGCCGTAAATCCGTATGCAGTTTTAGGCGCAAGTGTTCCGAGAGTCCCCGCACGGAATGCGTTTCCTTTGCCAAATAAGACTTCTGTAAATTTATGTGCGTCTGCCTGAACATCTCCGGAAAAATTCAAATCTATATCGGGGGACTTATCGCCGTAAAATCCCAAAAACGTTTCAAACGGAATATCATGCCCGTCATGATTAAGATTTTCGCCGCATACCGGACATTTTTTATCCTCCAAATCAAATCCCGAACCTATTTCACCTTCCGTGAAAAATTTATTATATTTACATTTTGGACAGCGATAATGAGGCGGCAAGGGATTTACTCTCGAAATAGATGCCATTATCGCTACAAAAGACGAACCAACGCTTCCTCTTGAACCGACTAGATACCCTGCTTTTTCACTATTTTCAACCAATTTTTGAGCTATTATATACAGCACCGCAAAACCATTTTTTATAATAGAATCAAGTTCCTTTTTCAATCGGTCATGCACAATATCCGGCAAAGGGTCACCATACATTCTTTTTGCCTTACTCCAGCACATCTCGGTAAGTTCTTCCTCCGCACCGTCTATATGAGGCGGATAATTTCCCTTCGGAATAGGCAGAACCGGCTCAATCATATCCGCAATTTTATTCGGATTTTCAATTACTATCTCATGAGCTGTTTTTTCATCAAGATAATCGAATTCTTTGAGCATTTCCTCGGTAGTGCGGAAATAAAGATGTATATCACGGTCAGCGTCTTTGAATTTCATCGAGGCGAGCAATATCTTTCTGAAAATCTCGTCCTCATCGTCCATAAAATGCGCGTCACACGTAGCCACAACCGGCTTTCCCGCTTTTTTTCCAAGCTCAATTACTTTCTTATTCAGTTCTCTTAATCCATCTTCATCTGCAACATCTCCGCGCTCTATCAAAAATCGGTTATTACAAATCGGCTGTATTTCTAAATAATCATAAAATTCAGCAATTTCCAACAGCTCACTCTCCGGCTTATTCGCTAAAATCGCCTGAAAAAGCTCGCCTGATTCGCACGCTGAACCGACAATTATACCCTCTCGGTACTCACTTAATACCGTTTTCGGTATTCTCGGGTGCTTTCTAAAATAATTCAGATAACTCGAGGAAACGAGTCTATATAGATTTTTTAATCCGACTTTATTTTTCACAAGCAAAATCTGATGATATGTAGGAAGTTTTAAAGGGTCAGCATGTTCTGCCATCGCCTCAAGCATCGCTTCCGTTCCTGTTATTCCCTCTCGTCCAAGCTTATCCGTCATACAGAAAAATATTGCGGCAAGCATTTTCGCATCATCGCTGGCTCTGTGATGATTGAAATCTCCGAGATTAAAATACTCCGCTATCGTATCAAGTTTATGATTTTTAAGATCGGGATTAAGATATCTTGATAGAGCAACTGTATCAAGATACGAATTGTCAAATTTTAAGTGACATATCTCGCAACCGCGTCTTATAAAACTGATATCAAATCCCGCATTATGCGCTATCAGCAGTCTGTTTCCTGCAAATTCAAGAAATTTAGGCAATACCTCTTCAAGCGAGGGGGCATCTGCAACCATTTCATCAGTTATCCCCGTAAGTTTAACTATGTTTTCGGGAATTGGACTTTTCGGATTTACGAACGTCTCAAATTCAGCTTTTACCTCACCTTTTTGAATCAGTACCGCTCCTATTTCGGTGATATGGCAGTTAAGCGGAGATAATCCGGTTGTTTCAATATCAAAAACTACGAATTCGTCATCAAAATCCGGACGAAGCTGACCATATACCGCTCTTGCCGTATCATCTACAAAATACGCCTCCAAGCCATATATAACTTTTATATCTCCAAGTTTTTCCGCTTTTATCATAGCGTTAGGGTATGCCTGAAGATTTCCATGGTCTGTTATGGCAACTGCCTTATGCCCCCACGCATGAGCGGTTTCCACAAGCTGTTCCGGAGTTATTGTTGCGTCCATAGCTGACATTGTGGTATGTGCATGAAGTTCCACACGCTTTTCCGGCGCATTATCCTTTCGTTTTGCACGCTTGATTTTAACAATATCCGTATATGAAAACAGCATTTCCTGCTCGTCGAATTTATCAGCTTTGACACTTCCGCGCAAAGCTAAAACAATTCCGGGCTTTATCATCTCCATAAGCTCGGAAAATACGTCAGGTGTCATTATATTTTTAACATAAATAGAATTATCGCCGTCAGTTACACCTATATTTACGCTGACTTTATCTCCTTTGCGGGTTTCACGGCTGGTAATTTCAAATACTTCTCCAAAAATCACGATATTTCTAAGCGGTTTTCCGGTATCTCTGAGCGGTGTCGGCGATGATAAATCGAATATTTCACCGCTTATAGGAGTCGGTGAAGATATATCAAACGTCATGTTTCCAACTCGAATTTCAGTATCTGACTTTATCTCAACCGCTTCGGCGTCAGGGTTAAGCGTCGTTACTCTCGGAAAAACAATCTTTTCTTCTTCAACCGGTTCTGAATTATCATTTTTAGAAGAACGTACATTTGATGCTTCATATTCCCGAATCATTTCCGAAATTTCAGCATTATATCCGTTAAGTTCACTCCGATAAGAATTGTAAAATTCTTCAGTCTGTTGTTCCCAATCATCTGTCTGGTCAATTCTAACTTCATATTCAAGCCCAAACTCGCTTCTAATTATGCCCGATATTACCGCATTGGTTTTCGCCACATCAAGTAAATCTATTCCCCCTCTGATAAAAGGAAGGCGGATT
>CALWTV010000183.1 GCA_944384555.1 uncultured Clostridia bacterium
GCGGACGGAATAGCTGTAAGAGAAACCGATGAAAGTGTTGGCAAATATTTGGAGTGGTATATAGAGAATATAGCAAAAATAAAAAATCAGCCAACAACTATATATGGATATAACAACAGGGATTCCCAAAATCATATGAACCCCCTTGGCGAAAAGTGAACCCCCTAACGCAAAAGGGGGTTCATTTGTATCACAATTAGGGTTATTTGCCAAATAGACATTACACGAACACCTACTTTTTTAAAGGCGGATTTGCCGTAAGGGTGTGGCTGTGATGTCAAAACAGAACCCGATGGTCAAAGTACATTATGTCTTGGCCCTCGGGTTTTATATACCTGTTTATTATTTTGAGTTAGCGTTCAATTATGCAGTGAGATCCCAGCAAGCAATGAGAGTGTCAAAATATACCCTCATTTTTTCTGCTTGTGCGGTTTTTCTGCAAATATCATTGCCTATCTCAAGCAAAATGGAGCAGTTTTTTTGGACACCATTGAAAGTATTTGTTGCACAATGACCTGCGGCGTAGATGATATTCTGAAATTTATATCAGATAATGAAAAGTTTTCCATAAAAAAGCCGCATTACTGCGACTCTCCGTTTGCTCAATGCAAACCCCAGAAAGACAGATCTTTCATAGTATATTATAGCACAATTAGTTGAAAAGTCAATACTATCAATGACTTTCCTTTCGCAGAAAAGATAACTTATATTAAATAATATTGTTTTTTGACCACATCGTCAAAGCTGTGTGCTTTGTATCAGGTATATTATTTTATTCCCTGCTTTTTAAATTACATATTATTTATTTTCAGTACCGGAGCTGTTTTTGTTACAAATCAACCTTGCGATATCAACGCCGGATTCACCGAATATGTACGCGGATACCACGCCGAGTGCGTTTTTCATAAGGTCAAGCACCTCCGCCGGAATTGATTCGCCGAATATTATTACCACTGCCGCAACTGCTACCGCCACAATCGCAGCCCACAGCTTCCTTGAGGATAATTTCTGCATTATCATCTCTGTTTCATCGCCTCCCATAACTTTCGCCATAAATCATCGGCATATGTGTATTTGTCAAGATAATCTCTCGTCTGCGGCTCAAACCCACACCTTTCGCACACTAAATCCGCATAGTTTGCTTTAATATCAAAGAAACCGAAATTGCTGTCAACGTTTCCGTTTATGCCCGATATCATTTCGCCGCCGTATTGCCATATTTTCATGTTGGGATAACCAGTCGGTATTTTTGACTTATCCCGCCACAGTGCAAGCCACAAATCCCACTTTGATATATCATTGAGTTTGTATGTGAGATAATTCGGATTAGTGTATACAATCGGTCTGTATCCCGCTTCTCTTACACGCTCACAGAACGCATTTACGATTGATGTAAGTAACACTTTATCTTCGGGTAAATATTTATCCTCTTCAACATCAACCGCCGCCCACAGCATGATTTTATCTTTGTATGGTTTAACCACTGACAAGAAATAATCCGCTTCTTTGATTGATTCTTCAATTGTACTTGCCGTAAGATAATGATACACACCGCACAATATGCCATGTTCGGGGGCATTTGTGATATTGTACTTGAACTTGCTGTCGGTGAACAAATAATAATTGCTTGTAACACTGTGTCCCTGAGTTGCCTTAATCATCGCAAAATCAATACCGTTTGATTTGACTTTTTCCCAGTCGGGATAACCCTGAAACGTACTGACATCAATTCCCCTTAGCATTGTCCTGCCCCTCTCTCCAAAGCTCATCAATTCGGTGGTGGGCGGATTTGCATGACTGCTCCACCGCCACCATTCTCTCTACAAGATTGTTATGCTTTTCAACTTTTTTCTCAAGGCGTTCAATTCGGAATGACGTGAGCCGACTTGCCGCAAGTATTCCCCCCAGTGAACCAATTAACGTTCCAGCAAGCGCAAGCACTGCGACTATAATTTCAGTGTTCAAGGATTACTCTGCTCCTGTTTCATCATTTCCATTTACAATAGTCATAAGCTCGTTGTATTCCTCGGTTGTGATTCTGCCAAAAGCGTAGTAAGCGTCAAGTTTGTCCATAATATCCGCTTTGTCGTAATCACCTTTCGCAATAACTATTTTGAGTAATCTGTAAGCCATCTTTTTAATCTCCTTTTTTTAATTAATTATGATTATGAATTAAATTGCGCCTTCTTCAACCATCATTAGACGGAAGTCGATGTCGAGTAAATATGCTTCAACGTCAATCGGTTCGGGCGCTTTTATAAATTCGCCGTTGAGATAGGTATCACCTATTGCACAATTATTTTCATCTGCGTCAATACACAATGCATTAGGGTACATATTTTTAGCGACATCGATTGAATCAAATACGGCAATGTTTTTAACAATACTATCTATAATTAATGCTATATTCATTTATATTACCTCATTGAAAGCCATAAACTATACACCCGCCGTCGTTTCCGGCAGAGCCAAGACCTGTTATATTAGTAGTACTAACTCTATTAGACCAACCTCCTGACGCTCCTTGCCCGGGAACATAGCCACTTCCTAAATATGTATTTCCGCCTGGGCTCGAACTACTTGTAGCAGCTGAGCCTATTGTAACTTTTATACTCGCCGTCGATAATTTATGTATAAAAGTTACAATATTTCCCGAATCAGTATTGCTACCACCTCCAACCATAACAAAAATATAAATGTCATTTATGCTCGGAAAGTTTGCTTTCTGAAAAGTTCCTGAAGCGGTAAAACGCTTAAGTTCTTTTAATTTTGGTGGATTGGGGAGAGCTTTATATGTACCATCATCAAAAAGCGCCATAGAACCGTCACCGTCATATTTGAGAGCGAGATTTTCGTATAAATCTTTTTTGTATTCCTCTGTAAGCGCGTCAAAATCAATCGGGTATCTTGCAAGTTTTCTTGTATCAGTGATTTGCTCAGCTCCGATAGAGGACGCATTCGCAGCTACATATATCTGCGCAAGCTCAATTTCACATATCGTATCATCATTTTGTAATTCCGGTGCTGTCGGCACTGATGCACACTGACCGGTTTTTAAAGCAACATTTATACATCTGTTTGATAAATCAAGGCGAACTACTATACTGTCAATTCTCGGAAGCGATGCGGACGACTGAGTGAGGGTAAAACTTAGCGGAGAAGTGTTCACATAAGTTCTTCCTCTGATAGACGCGGAACCTGCCGCAACCGATATATCCATATATATCGAAGCGGATACGGCAAGTGAATCCGTAGTCAGAACACCGTCCGAGATGTAACAGCTACGTTCAAGCGCAAGGTCATCTGCATTGTAAACTCGGTCATATGTACCTTCAACCAAATGCGCATTAAAAGGAAAATACTTTTCCATTCAAAAAATCCTTTCTAATAAAATTTAGTATTAAAAATCGGGCAGAGAATACGAGAGTTTTATCTCAGGCGGAAAATAAGTGCCAAAAATCAGATTCCGTGATAAATGCCCATCTTCTACAATTATTTCAATTCCCGAAACGATACACTCGATACGCATTTTTAAATCGGGATTGTATAAAGTAGCGATATCACCAAGAGATGCGCTCTCATCATCAGTACAGACATAATATGTACGCAGAATATTATGGTTTGCCAAAGATTCTCTGCCAAGCTCACGCAGATAATTCATATAAGCGTTATCATCGTCGGCGAAAATTGACGGGCGGTACTTTTCGGCATGAACCGCGACTTCGCGTGCCGACTCAGACTGGTCAGTACGTAAATCCAATGTGGTCATATAACGTGTACCGTCTTCTTTTTCTGAACCAAAAACCACAGCGACATTTTTGTAATCGGAATTATCTTCACGGTAAAACTCATCAAGTACATTTTCTCTGTCAGAAGATAAAATCAGCCTTTCATTTGCGGACTGAGAGGCACTTCTATCGGTCGCACCGTAAGTAAAAAAAGTAAATTTTTTTGTATTTGGACTGTACACCAGCGAAAAACCACAGGAATATGTTTCAGCAATCCTACACATTGCGGCATATACACTCTCGTAACCTGCATATGTTGAGATATTTTCATCGCCGAAATATAGATTAACCGCCTCAAATGAACAGCCAGTGGGAATAACGGAAGCAGCATAACGCGCAAGCTCACACATAGTATTTCCGGCATTTCCGGTAAAAAACTGCCGCTGAAGATTGACTTTGCGGTCAAATAAAGCAAGTGCACCGCTTCCGAGTACTGTCAAAATTCCATTGTCGCAGTCGATACCGTCAATTATATAAATCTCGCCGGTAGAGCAGATAATATAGCGGTCGAGTTCAAACAGATGCGAATTTTCGCTTGTAACATCGGTTTTTACTGTAATTTCGCCGGCTCCGTACATTTTTGATGTATACACCACACTGCTGAAATCATCAACTATTCCAATAAACGAAAGTGAGCTGTCAAATATAAATAAGTCAATGTTTTTCATAAACACATTATCCTCCCAAATACAGAGGTGAAAAAACTATTCTGACAGTTACATCGGGATTTTCTCCGGCAGTCACCGCAAGAACATTTTCACCGGCGTCAAGCGAGAAAAACGTACTTCCAAACTCGATATTGTTCATAATCGAACGCTCCGTACCGCCGAGCAGTGACACCGCGCTTTTTTTGCCGTAGCGTGTATCAATTCTCACGGTCTCTCCGGCTGAAAAATCATATTGAAGATTAATATATTCGTGTGTTCCCGTGTTTTCAAGCCTGAACCCCGAAAATGCGCGCGTTCCCGATACAAAAATTTCAAATCCCGAGGGAATATCGCCCGAATTTGTCACACGCATAACTCCTGTTTCATTACGCACACCTAACGGTATACGCTCCTCCGGCAAAGCAAAAGGATAAATTATCTTTCCGTCATATGAACCATAGCTTGTCTGTGACTGCGAAACTCCTGTGTAGCACGGACAATGGCATATTGCCTCAATTGAAAAACTGCATGAAAATTCGGTATCGTTTGAGAAAAATATGCTTGACGCGGAACATTCGAGAGTGAGATTATTTTTAATTACGGTGAATGTGTCAAGGGGATTTACGACACGTGACATCAGTCGTTTCAAACTACTTAACTGAGAACTTGATTTATCTGAAAAAATATAACCATCAAGCCGAATAATCCGCTCATCGATTGATGAGGACGCAAGATAAACTCCCACCTGCCCGATTCCTTTATATGTAGTGTGAGTAGCGGCGGTAAATCCGGCATAGTATGTATCGAGCGCAAACACGGTTCCGTCAAATGTGACCGATTCACCTGTACGCTGATTTTTTATAATAACGGAGCTATTCATCTTACCCCTCGCTTTGCCCGAAACCTTGCTTTATTTTCTTCCCGTATGCGCTGAGCCTCGGTCTGCGGCTTTGTCTGAATTTTATTTATTGTTTTGCGCTCTGTCTTTTTTAAATCACTCGTCATTTTTAATCCTCCCTCGTAAATTTTAAATTATAATGCCAGCCCTTTGATTTTGACATTGAAATCCGCAGTTAAGGTAAACATTCCGAATTTGTCAAACGAGGTCTTTGAAATGCGGCTGTATTTTACCAAAACGGCAGAATTATTCTCACCGCTGATATTTTTGCGGATTATGTCAAGATAGGCATACGCACCGGAAAACGAATGAGAAATAATATTGAGCGTAAGGGTCAAATCACGAATTACATTGTCACTCTGAACCTCTGTTACAGAATAAACAACGCAGTCGTTTCCGTCCGGCGCAATTCCGAAAAGTACGGGAATGTTCAGCGAATTTTTTATTTTTTCAATGATATCATCAATCAAAAAACCACCTCTTTAAAGAATTTCCCACAGTTCCACGATAACATCACGCCCCGAGCCGTTCACGGAGTTAACATACCATTTATCAGTACCTCTTTGAACAGTCATACCCCTCTCAATCTCTCTATCATCAGTGAGCGCACGGTAAAACCGTCTTGACGCTCCGACAACGTTGCTTCCGCTTGAGGAATTTGATACATACGACAAAAACATCTCGGAATCGTGATGATGAACTCCGTCTTTATACACGGAATACAAGAGTTTCTGACGCTCGTACAATCATATGCACCTCAGCTTTCGGATAGATTTAAGCTGTGCGTATACTGCGTCTGAATAATCTGAACGGTAAGTTTCAATTATGTTTGAATATCCCTTATAACTCACGCCCTCACTTCCAAGTCTGCCGTAATCCTCGCATACCATAGCGCAAACTGGATTTTCAAGCAGTGGGTCGGAAATTTCACGTCCGGTATAATCAGCGGCAAAACTCGTAGCACGGCTGATTAAAATTTCAAGAATTTCATCTTTATCACCCCCCTCAATTTTGAGGAGGGTCTTTACACTATCAAGTATCATAACTCAAACTCCGAACTGATTTAGGCAGATTTGGATACAATGATTGAGGCGGTATCGTCAACGAGAGCGATAAGTCCATGACGCTCGTAAACAACGGTATTCTCCTTTGTTTCGATATCCTTATCCTGCTCAACGGTTGCCTGACGCTTAACGAAAAATCTTACCGCTTCTTTATTTGTAATATATACGGTATTTTCCGGCACTTTCTTTGAGTACACAACCGGAAGACCGCAGATTGTACCAAACTGTCCGGTATATAAAATTTCACCTTGACGTGAAGCGATAAAATCGGGGTCTTTACGAATAGCGTTTCTACCTGATGCTCCCATTACAATGAACATACCGGTTTCGATTTCACGGTCGATTTCGGACAAAGCGTCTACAATATCGTTATACGCAATTGTTTCACCGGTGTAGTTATATGTATTTGTGATTTTTGCAAGCTCGGTAAAATATTCATCAGCTATCTGATTAGCCATAACTGCCGCCGCTCCCTTTACCGCAACATCAAGCAGATACGGGTCGGTCAAAACATCAATATCATTGTAAAGGAAAGTCTGCTGATAACGCTTTACGTCATAGTGAGCGGGAACGAATGAAACCGAACCTTTAGTGGTATTTGCGGCTCCCTTAGCAAGATTTTCGACTTTGCCGTTGTATGTGTATTTATTTATAGTTTTGCGAAGTCCTGCGCTTTCAACAAGTGAATCATCAACAGTCAGAAGTGAATGAATGTTAAGGTACGTATTCATAAGCTCGGTCATTTTGTTCTCTATAATTTCATTTGCAAAAACTGTATTGTTAGATGCCATAATAAAAATTCCTTTCCGCGCATATTTTCATGCGTCTTTTTTAATTAATATGATTTTAAATTTATTTTACAAGTTCAAAATAAAGCTCTCGGTCGGTTTCAAATAATCGCTGACGTTCCGACATCGGCATATTCAAAAACTGCTCACGGGTAAGAGTTTTTACTCGACCGCCGCATAACGGAGTAACAGTAGGAGCAAACTCATTTTTGATTTTAGCGGTTTCCTTTGAAAAAATCTCAGCGAACGCATTAATTTTTGATTCAAGCTCATCGTTATCTGCACAGTGTCCGATAACAAATTCCGCAAATTCAGCGGGAACGCCCTTTTCCGATAACATATCCGAAGCGGTTTTGTGAATTTCACGCTCACGTTTTTCCGCTTTCAGTGTTTCAAGCTCCGCTTTAAGCTGTTCATTTTCAGCGGACAAATCATTTTCTGATTTTTGATTGAATTCCGGCAAATCCGAACTGTTTGAATTTATATTGCTTTTTAAAATCTCCATTTATCAAATCACCTCTTCCGTTTTATTTGTTATATCAGTTTCCGCTGATTCAGCCTTAATTCGCTCAAGCTCATCGTCAACATCAGTAATAAACGGTATTCGTTCAAGTATCGTGCGCTTTGAGATAAGCGACTGATATTTTTCAAGAGTATCCGCAATATCACTTTCATTGTCCGGTAGATTACGAGTAAAGATATAATTTATCTTTCTCCAGTCGAACGTTCCAAGCCCGAGAGCGGACATCATATTGCAGATAAGCTCATATCTGCGGCACAGCCCTTTCTTGAAATAACGTTCAGTGACGGACACACGATTTTCAAAATTGAGCAGACGGTAGCGGATAGCCGCACCTGAAAGCTGACCGCCGCCGAGAATTTCCTCGGATAAGTCAACCGTATCAGAAAAACGGTAGATATCCCTTGCAATTCGGCTCTTTAAATTCTCAATATACGTATCATTAACAGTTTTAGTGAGCCATGACGCCTCACCGCCGTCATCAAGCAGTAAAACTCTGTCCTCACGCAGACGTTCTATATCCTCTCTGTCAGTGCCGCCCATTCCCGTTATTGCAAGGTAACTGTCCGCAAATAAATCAAAATCGTTGACGCTCTCGCTTTGTAACCGATTATAAGCGTCAATAAGCGTCAGCACAGGCTCAAAATCACCAGTTTCATCGCAGTTGTTATAGTAAAAATTGACCGGAACTTCCCCAAAATAATGCGGTATGCGGCGCAGAAGTCCGATTTCATGCTTTACCGGCGTATATTCGTATACGGAAACAAACTCATTGTCGTATACCTCAACAATATTACGCTTGATTATTGATGACGCACTCATATATTCATTCTCGTCAGGATAAAATTCCTCAATTTCATATGAGCGGATTGCGGCGGTAAGCGTGCGGTCGAGCTTGTTTGCATATATCGGAATCACCGAAGTTACATCAATCGGAAGAAACCTTATGCGGCGGTCATCATCGAAATAAATCAGCTCCGCCGCGCGTCCGAATACCGATAAATCGCGCGCAAGACGGCTGTTTACAAACTGCTCGTCATTATAATCGTTTATATCAATAATTTTTTCTCCCAGTGCATCATCGGTAAACGAATAAGTCACGGGTTTCCCGAGAAAATATCCAACCGTGGAATCACTTATCGCACGGCAGAAATTATTGACAAGACGGTTGTCAGGTTTGCCGGATTTATGAGGCTGAGTCAGAATCGGGTGATTTCCGCGGTAATAATTCTGAAGTTTTCGCAGCCTTGAACCATCTCCAAGAGAAAACGAATTTATATGTGATAGTATCTCTTTGGTTTCCATTTTTTCCTCCTTTTCTATTTTTTATTTTCAGAAAGTTTTTTGAAAGAGGGGTTTGGGGGGAAAACTTTTTTTCAAAAAAGTTTTTCTCCCAAGAAAATTTCACACCTTCCAAAAATCAAAGCCCTAATTTCTGTTTGCTGAATGTGCGCAGCTTTGATTTTTTACGCACCGGCTCAATACCGTACCGCAAAGCGGCAATCGCATCATCAGGCGAAGGGTTCGGTATATCTGTGAATTTGCCGCTGATATCATCGACTTTCCACCGCCACGCCCCAAGCTCGCTTATCAAATTCACGCATGAACGGTCGATTTTGAGCGGATGCGATTTTAGATAGTCAATTTGAGCCGTAACCGAACCGCTCCCTTTCTTAACCGCTTCCGCACGATATCCAGCATTTTTCCAAGTCCGTATTCTGTCAGGCTCCGCACTGTCGCAGTACATAGCAACATCACGCGGAAAACCGGCTTTGTCAGCGGCTTCGATAATCGCAGCAGTGTCAAGCTCTTTTAAATAAAGCTCACGCAGTACATAAATTGCGCCGTCCTTGTGCCCGAGAAGTAAAATCGCATTGGCATGATTAAAGCCGAAATCCTGCCCCATCGACAAAAAATCATAGCTTTCACGTGACTTACTCAAATCCCCGACTTCAAAGCCGGATAAAATCAAGCCCTCGGTACAGCCCCATTCTCCAAGCCCATATACCCGATACCCCTCAGGGTCAGTTTGCGCTCTCATCATCATGCGGCGGTGATAGGAAGCGTCAATAAATGCATTGTCAAGATAAGTAGAGCGGTGAGTGATGATATCGGAGGTATCGCCGGTAAAATCAAAGAAACGTGATTTAATCCAGTGAGACGCGTCCACGGGGTTGAATGTTAGGGTGATTTGATAGTATAAGTTCGGATTAAATGACAAATCACCGCGCAGACGGTCATCAAGGACATCAACATCACTTTCTGAAAATTCGGTGGCTTCCTCACACCAAATCCAAGTCAGTTTGCCGCTTGTGAATGAAACAGACTTGATTTTCTCACGCTGCCGCATATCACTCATACCTCGGAAAATAATCTTATTGCCGGTGACGAGAGATGTCATCGTCATAGGCTCTGAGGTAATTTTCCAGAATTTTTCCCACATATCTCCGAAAACTCGCATAACGGCTGAACAAAGCTCGCTGAACGTACTGTTTCTGTTAGACGCTTCGGTTTTTCGCACCACCATGAGATTGGCGCCGGCAAAATTCGGGTCAGAGAGCCGCGCGATAAAATCCTGAGCCACGTTATACGATTTGCCCGAACCTGCCGAACCCATCATAACACGATAACGCAGGCGGCTTGAATTGACACTCTTAAAAACACGGTTAAATTTTGCGTTTACATTTACGATACTTCATCACGGTCCGCATAATCGTAATTTACAACTACGGAAGGTGCGTTTTTATTGTCCGCGTCAGCGTTTTCCATTCCAAGATAGCGTGCGCACATTTCAATCGCTTTTAGTTTATCAATCATTTTGACTTCAAGCTCACAGCCGTCCTTAGTTGTTTTGAATTTAACTGAAGATGCAACAGAACCGAGTTTTTTTGCTACAAATTCAGCCGAAAACGATTCCGCATTAGTTTCAAAGGTTTCTCCGATATCGGCAAAAGCGATTTTGCCAAGCTCAGCTAATACGGACTCTGGATTTACGTCATGCGGCATGATTTTCATCTCCTTTCCATGTTTATTTACGCTTTTATCGAAAACAGGATAATATTATTTGCGGCTTTGTCTTATTTTCCTGTTCCGTAATGATAGTAGCATATCAAAAACGGACAAAACGGACAAATTTATTTTATTCAGAAATTTTGTAAATATATCCTGTTAAATAACAAAAATAAACAGGCATATTATGTATAATATACACATAAAAATCGATAAAATTTTATCAAGTTAACTATTTTATAAAATAAAAAATATATAAAAAAAATATATAAAAGTTCAGAAAATTGTTTCATTTATAAATAGTTATCAAAATTTTACTTGACACGGATATTGTAATATATTAAAATAATATAGATATGAAAATGAGGACTTGTTTCAATTTATAATAAGTACGATTTTTTAATATTAAAAAACAATGCAAAATTAACAAAACAATTAAGGAGGTGTAACGATTAAATGGATATATTAATCACAGTTATAATATGTGTGATTTGTCTTCTTCCGCTGGGATTTGCGCTCGGAATAATCTACCGCAAACGTGTAGGCGAAGCAGAAATCGGTTCGGCAGAACTTCAGGCAAGAAAGATACTTGAAGAAGGACTTAAAAATGCCGAAACGAAGAAAAAAGAAGCTTTGCTCGAAGCGAAGGAAGAAATTCTCGCTCAGAAAAATGAACTCGAACGTGAAATCAAAGAGCGGCGAACTGAGCTTTCGCGGCTTGAGAGAAGAGTAGCGTCAAAGGAAGAAAATCTCGACCGCAAAACCGAAGCGCTTGAGAAAAAAGACGAGGCTCTGGCAAAAAAACTCAAGGAAAATACCGAATTAGGCGAGCAAATAGAAGCGGTAAAAGCTGAACAAATTGCCACGCTTGAGAGAATTTCCGGATATACAATCGAGCAGGCTAAGGAAATGCTGCTGTCTACATTTGAGGAGGAAATCAAGCATGACCAGGCAATGAAAATGGCAGAGCTTGAAGTTCAGTTTAAGGAAGAAGCAGACGAAAAGGCTAAGGAAATTATATCAACCGCAATTCAACGCTGTGCCGCAGACCATGTGGCAGAAACTACTGTGTCGGTAGTCGCACTCCCCAATGAGGAAATGAAAGGACGAATAATCGGCAGAGAAGGCAGAAATATTCGTACAATCGAAACATTAACGGGAGTTGATTTGATAATCGACGATACTCCGGAAGCAATCACGCTGTCGGCATTTGACCCGGTAAGACGTGAAGTCGCGCGTATAGCGCTTGAAAAATTACTGCTTGACGGACGCATTCACCCCGCAAGAATTGAGGAAATGGTTGAAAAATCAAAACGCGAGGTTGAAACGCAGATAAAACAAGCAGGTGAAAGAGCGACATTTGAAACGGGAATACACGGTATAAATATCGATATGATAAAACTGCTCGGACGGCTTAAATATCGTACCAGCTACGGACAGAACGTTTTAAATCACTCAATTGAGGTGTCCATTCTCTCGGGAATCATAGCAAATGAACTCGGAGTTGACGCTACAATGGCAAAACGTGCCGGACTTCTGCATGATATCGGCAAGGCGCTGACTCAGGAAGTAGAGGGAAGCCACGTACAGCTCGGAGTGGATATCGCAAAGAAATACAAGGAAAACAAAGAAGTAATTCACGCAATCGAGGCTCACCACGGAGATGTTGAGCCACAGACAATCACAGCGATGATAGTACAGGCGGCAGACGCAATCTCAGCGGCAAGACCGGGAGCGAGAAGAGAAGATTTAGAAAATTACATCAAACGTCTTCAGAAGCTTGAAGAGATTGCCGGAGAATTTGAGGGAGTTGAAAAAACTTTCGCTATTCAGGCAGGACGCGAAATCAGAATAATGGTCAAGCCCGATGAAGTAGATGACGAGCAGATGCGTATAATAGCGCGCAGCATTGTCAAGAAAATAGAAACGGAGCTTGAATATCCGGGACAAATAAAAGTTCACATAATTCGTGAAAGCCGCGCAATAGACTATGCTAAATAAAACGTATTCACGTAAAATTATATTCCTCAGAGGAATTTAACAAAACAAGTGATATATTCCTTAAAAGGAATTTTATATAGATTAACATAAAAATTTACGAAAATAATATCGCAAGCGGTAATGCAATTCATAATACTTTTAAAACAAGAATCGCTTGAGATTTGAATATATAAATTTTTTGTTTTTTCAATAGAGCGTGGATTCGACAGCATATATACAAATTATAAAAAACAAAAGGGGGCACAATAATTCTTCTATCGGGAATTAAAGTGCCCTTTATTTGATTTATACGGAAAGGATATTTTTGAAATGCCGATAAAAATAATCGCATTGGGAGATATTGTGGGAGAGGTATCTGTGGATTATATGCTCCGCAGTCTCCCGCAGCTAAAGAAAGAATACGGGGCTGACCTGATAATCGCAAATGCCGAGAATGCCTCACGCAATAATGGAATTGAGGCAACAACCGCACAAAAAATACTTGACGGAGGTGTGGATATAATCACTACCGGAAATCATGTATGGCGGCACAGGAACCTTCATGCGATGCTTGATGACAGCCGGAGAATAATCAGACCGGCAAACTATCCGGGAAATACCCCGGGCGTTGGTTTTACCGTGACAAATATCAAAGGTTTCCGCATACTGATAATGAACTTGCTTGGTGTAGTTTATACTGAACCTCTTGCGTCACCGTTTGAAACGGCGGATAAAATTCTTTCCGAGAATAAGGGGCGATTTGATTTCGCTCTGGTGGATATTCATGCGGAGGCGACCTCGGAAAAATTAGCGCTTGCGTATTATCTTGACAGAGGCGGGAAGAGCGGAACACGTCAGACAGCAGCGGTATGGGGAACGCATAC